>NVVP01000015.1 GCA_002402245.1 Gammaproteobacteria bacterium
TTTTAGTGAAAAGGTTGAAGCTAGTTTACACCATGACCACAGCCCAGTATATTTGAACTACTCTCATTATTAGTGTCATATTCCTTTATGTTAGAACACATCACAAAAATTATAATTAATGCCAGTAAAATAGAAGTTCTACCCCACTTTAATAAGGTAGAACGTGATTATAAATCTGATGGCAGTGTGGTCACTAAGGCTGATCTAGCGATGCAGCATCATATAGAAAGCGAACTCAGTAAAGCCTATCCAGACATTGCCTTCTTAGGCGAAGAGATGTCTGCAGAACAGCAAGCTTCTTTACTCGCTTCCGGCCAAGCATTGTGGTGTTTAGATCCTATTGATGGCACCAGCAATTTTGCCGCAGGCATTCCTTATTTTTCCGTTTCATTAGCGTTAATCGAAGATGGCATCACCACCCTAGCGATTGTTTATGACCCGGTTCGCGATGAATGTTTTGCAGCTCAACGAGGTCAAGGTGCCAGTCTTAATGGCCAGCAACTCTCATCTCAAAACACCGGGCTAGCTTTAAAGCAAACCATTGCCTTAATTGACTTTAAACGTCTTAGCAATGACTTAGCTAGCCAATTAATCACTAATCGCCCTTATGCTTCACAACGTAGTCTTGGCTCTATCGCATTAGAATTATGCTGGTTAGCGGCTGGTCGAGGTCATATCTACCTACATGGTAAGCAACAACTTTGGGATTATGCCGCCGCACAGTTAATCTTATCCGAGGCGGGTGGTTTTAGCTGCACGCTTGAAGGCGAGCCTATTTCAACCCAATTCTTGCCTGCCGTTTCAACCATTGCCGCATTAGATTACGAGCTATTTGTTCAATGGTGTGATTATTTAAAGGTCACCGTTAATTAACATAATGAATAGTTCATTCATTATCCCTGACTGGCCTGTGGCTGAAACTATCAGATCATTTTCAACCACACGTCTCGGCGGCATCAGTTCATCGCCTTATGATTCACTCAACTTAGGCCTACATGTTGGCGATGAGCCCGACGCTGTACTCGCTAATCGTAACCAGCTTATTCAAGAACTCAAGCTACCCGAACAGCCYCGTTGGTTAGATCAAATTCATGGTACACACGTTTGTTCTGCTCAAGACTGGCAGTATGGCGATCAAGCTGATGCGATTATTAGTCACAGCGAAAATCAGGTATGTTCGATTATGACCGCCGATTGTTTACCCATTTTGCTCTGCAATCAGCAAGGAACTAAAGTCGCCGCTATTCATGCCGGTTGGCGCAGTCTTGCTGCAGGCATTATTGAAAAAACAATCGATAAGTTTGATTGCCATCCTGCTGATATCATCACATGGCTAGGCCCCGCTATTGGCCCCACACAATTTGAAGTGGGTCATGATGTCTATCAAGCCTTCTGCCAACATTCAGACACGGCGCAACACGCCTTTAAAAAAACAGACTCCTCTCATTATCTGGTTGATATTTATTTATTAGCCCGACAACGCCTAAATGCACTTAATGTCTCTGCCATTTTTGGCGGTGATTATTGTACGGTTTCCGATCCTAGCCAATTTTTTTCTTATCGTCGTGATGGTGTCACGGGAAGAATGGCATCAATAATATGGATCGCAGCTAAATAACGTATAATCTTCTAAAAATTATTACGCGGAAACATGATGGAATTACTACTTTGGATCATTAGCTTTAGTCTTATTGGTGGACTACTGAGTGTTATCTTTGCCTCATCATTCTTATTACTATCAGAAAAGTCTCGCAACCTTGCCGTACCGCACCTAGTCAGTTTTGCCATAGGAACCTTATTAGGCGCCTCGTTATTAGGTTTAATTCCTCATGCTTTAGAAGCTGAATTTAGCATTGATCCTCACAATCTTGGCCTTACCTTATTACTCGGTTTGTTAGGTTTCTTTGTCCTTGAAAAACTCGTTCTTTGGCGTCATTGTCATCATGATCATTGTGATGTGCATGATCCTGAAACCACTGCACATAATCATGATGACAACAAAGCCAAAGCAGCAGGCAGCCTAATTATTATTGGCGATGCCATCCATAACTTTGTTGATGGTATTTTAATTACTGCTGCATTTATGACTGATACCCATTTAGGCATCGTGACGGCCTTAGCCATCGCTGCCCATGAAATCCCACAAGAACTAGGCGATTTTGTTATTTTATTACACAGTGGTTTTAGCCGTAAAAAAGCACTTTACTTCAATGTATTATCAAGCTTAGCCACCGTGGTCGGTGCAGTATTAGCCTATTTCCTATTAGCCGATATGCAACATCTATTACCTTATATTTTAGTCGTAGCGGCTTCTAGCTTCCTCTATATCGCCGTAGCCGATTTAATTCCCGGCCTGCATCATAAAGTGAAACCATCAGAAACCTTACAGCAAATTTCATTGATTGCCGCCGGTACTATCTTCATCTTCATTACTCATAGTACTTTGCATTAAATATGAGCAAGCCAGTGATTGTATGGCGGTTCACTGATGGCAAGCCTGGCCATGAAAATCAAACAAAAGGCTTAGTTCAAGCGATGGCATCATCACTTGAACTAGAAAGCAGTAAAATCAGCGCTAATTTAGGTTTTTTCCCCTTTTTTGCTTTATTCATCTCAGGTCGTTTTTATCGTGAATYATCACGGCTACCAAAACCAGATTATCTAATTGCTGCAGGACGTCGAACCCATCTTGTAATGCTAATAGCTGCTTATCTATTTGGAGGCAAGAAGATAGTATTGATGCGTTCTTTTTGGCCATCCTCTTGGTTTGACCGCATGTTAATTCCCCAACACGATAATCCCAAAAAGGCTGCCACCATTCTGGCCACACAAGGTGTGCTCAACACCGTGTTGCCTTCAAAGCAACATCTCACTAATAAAGCCTTAATTCTTATTGGTGGCCCAAGCCGTCACTATCACTGGGATACCAATAAATTAATTGAGCAAATTGCTGAATTAATCGCGCATAGCCCCACTATGTCTTGGACTATTGCCAACTCTCGTCGTAGCCCTGCCGACTTTGCCGAGAAACTGATCGCTATCACTGATAACTATCTATTTATTGATCATCAGAAAACGGATAGTGATTGGTTAGCAAAACAATTAGCACTCGCGGGCCAAGTTTGGGTCAGTCCAGATAGTGTATCAATGCTGTATGAAGCCGTTACATCAGGGGCTGCTGTGGGCTGTTTTGATCTTGAACAAAAGAAAAATGATAACCGAATTGTTCGAGGAATTAACAGCCTAATTGAAGACAGTATGATTACTCCTTTTGGCTACTGGCAACAAACACATAAACTCAACGTACCTTCACGCCAACTTAATGAAGCACAGCGTGCCGCTAATTGGATCTTAAATAATGACTAAAACCTTAACGGTTGTGCAGCTTCTACCTGAATTAAATAGTGGCGGAGTGGAACGAGGAACAGTAGAAATTGCCCGTGCACNTTGTMNASAGMSKSNCAWCGWTSWMKYSTKATSWMTRYTGKMRNGMCRWWTAGTTGAACAACTTGAACAAGAGGGTTCAACTCATATCTACCTTGCTATTGGTGAAAAGAAACTATCTACCTTGAGACATATCTGGAAGCTAAGACAAATTCTACGCGATCTAGCACCTGATATTATTCACCTTCGTTCACGCTTGCCAGCTTGGATCGCCTACTTTGCATGGAAGAAGTTGGATACAAATAAACGCCCTCATATTATTACCACCGTACATGGCCCTTACTCTATTAATAAATACAGCGCCATTATGACCATTGGTGAACGCGTTATTGCCGTGTCTAATATGATTAACTCGTATATCACCACTAATTACCCTAACGCTGACCCAGAGGTCATTCGAGTTATTCACCGAGGTATTGATCCTGCGGTACATCGGCCCAACTACCAACCCGATGAAAATTGGCTCACACAATGGCAACAAGACTATCCACAGTTAAAAGGTAAATATATTATTACCCTGCCCGCACGTATTACAGCGTGGAAAGGACAGCAAGACTTCATTGAATGTATACAGCAGCTAAAAGCGACTGGAATGAAGGTTCACGGTCTTATTGTTGGTGAAACTCACCCTAGAAAGAAAGCATTTTTAAATACGCTAAAAGACAAAATATCCAGCCTTGGTTTAAACGATAACATTAGCTTTACCGGTCACCGAAGTGATATTCAGAACATACTGTCTATTTCAGACGTGGTGCTATCACTGGCTAAAAAACCAGAAGCATTTGGCCGTACCACTATCGAAGCCTTAAGTATGGGGATTCCTGTAGTAGCTTACGATCATGGTGGTGTAGCAGAACAGCTCACAGTCACCTTCCCTGAAGGTAAAGTCCCCGTCAATGATATTAAGGCGGTGTCTGATAAGATCATCTCATGGCAAAATGGAACACCCGCGGTCAATACCGAACATCCTTTCACACTACAATTTATGTGTGAGCAGACATTACAGGTTTATCAGGAAGTCTGTGTTGAGGATTAACCATTCATCTATAACCATGCGATACAGGAATACACGTTAAAATTAAATTATATCTCTACCCGCTTGAGGATAGAGAGTAAACTCTCCTTTAGCAGAGCATTAGAAAAATACTGCTGATAACTGCAGAGCGCATTTTGATGGCCCTCAATTATCAAATCAGGTTCAGTTACTAACTCAGCCACTTTATTCGCCAACGCAACGGCATCATTAGCGGGTACAAAAAATAGACCGGACTGACTACTTTTTCTTAATGATGAAGGATAAACTTCTGACTCACTTGTTATCACCAGCCGTGCACATGCTAGAGCCTGATAAACTTTATTTGGAATCACTCTTCGCGTTTTTTCAGTTGAACCAAAAATACCTAAACAGATATCTGCCTGTGCAATATTTTGAGCTAAATCGGCATAAGGCACCCAGTCTATGAAATTAACACCATCAATGCCTTCTAGAGACTTTTGCACTTGTTCACGCAAAGGGCCATCGCCTATAAAGCACCACTCTACATCAGGACCATCATACAAGCGAACTGCCTCGGCAATGACTTCCGGTCCTTGTAAGGAAATATAACTACCATAGAATAGAATTCGTACAGGGTTATTTCCCCTACTATAATCTTGTGGTGAGAATAAAGATTCTTCAGCTCCTACCGGTAATATAGCAAGTTTAGTTGTATCAACTAGCATCTTATCGACATAAAATGTTGCATGAAGATCAGTATCGGCAATGAGGTAATCTACCGATTGAAACAAAGTTCGCTCCCATTCCAAGAGTTTATTTGCTTGTTTGCTACCTTCAGAAAACTTATTACGTTCCCACACCTGCTTATCATAAGCGCTAATTAACGGATCAAATACCAACGGCACTTTTTTGTTGTTTGCCCAGCGGCACGCAGCACTCACATCTCGTTGCCGAAAACAGGGAACCCAAACAAGAGTTACTTTTGGCAATAACCTTATATAGGCCTCGATATCAGCTATTGCACTTATTTTTGGTGAAAAATCTATTATTTTCCAACCAAATGATAAAAATAGTTGCCGAACGATTCTATTTCGAGAGTAATCAATATCTGATCGTCCCCACCATAAAACAACTTTATTTCTCATTAATGTCACTTAAAGACGATTATCTGTATGCTGATAATTAACATGTGTATGAATACTGTGTAAATAACAGGCTAGTATAAAAGTTACAACAGGAAACCACCAAAGGGTAAATAGAATCGGCATTGATTGAATAGGGAAAATCATCAAGAGTAATATTTGAGCCCAAGGGTTAGATAAGCCTCTTACATTTGTTGAATGTCGCCCCCAACGCCACAATAAAATAATAATTGCACACAAGCCCAATAATCCTAGCCCGCCAGTTTCAGCTGCAATAGAAATAACGGGGTGGTGTGCATGGTATGCAGAAGATGCTTCATCATGAAATATATTACCTTCCGAGGAGTAATCATTATAAGCAGATGAAAAGCTTCGGCCTCCCACCCCCGTTACTGGATTTAACTTCAACATATTCCAGCCAGTTGACCATATATCTAACCTATAAGATGATAGTTTATTCCACTGTTCATAATTTGAAGGAACATTTGAAAAACTTTTTAGTTTGCTCTCTGAAATATCGGAATTACTTCCAGCAAGTATTCCGGCGAATACAATTACAGGGAGCACGGCGAGTAATAGACGATATTTCCGGTTACTAATAATATATAAACCTACGGCCAAAATCACGGTCAGTAAATCTGTTCGAACTCCAGTTAAAAGTACAATCGTAGTCGCTACCAATAAATAAAGTACTTGCCAGCCCCATCCATGCCTCTCCAAATAAGCAAGAACCACGGGTAATAGAATTGAAATGAAAAGTCCTAAACGTAAATGTTCGGCAAAGGGACCGACAATACGGTTGCCTTCATATCGCTCCACACCAAATATATCTTTATCGAAAAAAAACTGTATCGTCGCATCAGCCAACCAAAACACACAAATAGCCGTGATAATTATTTGCAATGTATTTTGACTCAGATAATGATCGAAAATATACAATACTGAAGCCGAAAATAACAAAAACAGAGGCAATAAAACAAGTAAATCCAAGGTTTTATCTGGTGCATAACTCCCAAATAGAGAAATTGCAGTAGGTAACCAAAATAATGCCAAAATAACCAACATTCTTTGCCAACGAAGGTCCGTTAATAAAAAAAACTTTTTAGCAATCAGCACTATCCCCATTAGCATTAAGATTACTGATGGTGCTCTGGCCCCCCCTGAAAGGGGCTCAGCCCAAATCAGAGCAGTAAGTAAGAGCACACTTAAAAATGCGGGCCACGTATATTTCATATTTATCATTTAGGAACTCATATTTTCTTAAGTCATAATTTAAAGATATTACAACAGTTAGATTACTAGTAGTAGGGTAGTAATATTGAATTTTTCACTAAAAATTATACAATCAAATGTTATTATAATGTATATAATTTATATTTAAGGTCGGCGAAAAACAATGACTACAGACTCAAGATATTCCTCTCAGCCCCAAATTCTCATCTCTGTTTTCATCATTGCTAAAAATGAAGAAGATCGTATTCAAAAAGCAATTGAATCAGTGATCGATTGGGTGGATGAAGTAATTGTGATTGATTCAGGAAGTGAGGACAAGACCGTACAAGTAGCTCAAGCTAGTGGAGCTAAAGTAATCTACAACTCTTGGCAAGGCTATGGCCAACAAAAACGTTTTGGCGAAGATCAATGTAAACACCCTTGGATCTTAAATATTGATGCTGACGAACGCGTTACACCTGAAGCTAAAAATGAGATTCAAACAATCCTCTCCGGTGAACCTAAATACTCAGGTTATCGTATGAGTTTCAAAGATATAATGCCTTTTGAACTAACGCCGCATCGCCGTGCTTGGGCTACAAATCACCTCCGTCTCTATGATGTAAGACAAGGTCGGTTTCGGAACCATAGTAGCCTTGACTCAGTCGTGATGGATAAGTCTATTGTTGACTCTATTAAGTCACCTTGCCATCATCAATCAATCCGCTCGTTTGACCATTTAGTCGCCAAAGCTAATTTCTACACAAACTTACAGGCTGATGATATGACTAAAAAAGGTCGTATAATTGGTGCAGGACGGTTACTTATTGAATTTCCAATATCTTTTATAAAAGCTTATTTTCTACGCCATTATTATATTTATGGGGTATATGGTTTCGGATTTTCAATGATATTTGCTTTTAGTAAATTTCTTCGTCTCGCAAAGCGCTACGAACAACAACTACAACAGAAAATGAAGCCTTAAACTTACTATTCCAAAGTACTTGAAATAATAATTAACTCTACATTTAAAAACTGCTTTACAGGCATATGACTTATTCGCTATTACAGCGGATGAGACGACTGAGTAATTAAAGAAAGTGTTACTATAAGCGCCTTATTATTAAATGCATTTCTCCATGAAACTATTTCAATGGCAATTTATCCACCCGCGTTTTTGGCTTAATTATTTAGGCTTAGCAATTATGCGATTGTCTATTTACTTGCCTACATCATTACAACTCGCTCTCGGCAAATTGATCAGTTTTATTCTGCAACCTTTTCTACGAAAACGCACTCATATTGCACGCCGAAATTTACAGCTCTGTTTTCCAGAGATGACTGAGCAGCAGCGTGTTGAGTTACTCAAAAAAAATCAGCAATCAATAGGTATGATGTTTATTGAAACAGCCTTAAGTTGGTGGGCTAGCGATCGCTATTTAGAAAAAAGAGTCAGTTACCAAGGTTTAGAGCACCTTGAAGCCGCCTTAGAAAAAGGCAAAGGCGTTATATTATTAACCGGTCATTTCACCAGCATGGAGATCGGGGGGCGTTTAATCATGCTCAAAACACCTTGTCACGTCATGTTCCGTCATTTAAACAATCCCTTATTTAATGCAGTGATGATGAATGCCAGAATACGTCATAGTGAAGGTATTGTTTTACGTAAAGATCCTCGGCCAATGGTGCGCGCATTACGTAAAAATAAAGTAGTCTGGTATGCACCCGATCAGGACTTTGGCCGTAAAGCCAGCATCTTTGCTCGTTTTTTTGGCGTAACTGCAGCTACCATTCCCGCCACGGCTCGTATAGCCAAAATGAGTGGTGCAGCGATTATTCCTTTTGTACCTCGACGTGATGAATCAGGCCACTATACTTTGAGTATTGGCGAAGCATTTGATAACTACCCGACAGGTGATGATGTTGCTGATGCTCAACGTATTAATGACTGGTTAGAAGCTGAAGTCAGGCAATCCCCCGAACAATACTTTTGGGTTCACCGCCGCTTTAAAACTCAAGCTGATGGCAAAGGCTTACTGTATAAAAGAAAAGGCTAAATTAATTTAATGGCTGCTGTTGATGTTGCATTAATATTTTCAAAAATGCATCTGGGTTTTTAATTTGTGTTAACTCGCCTTCACGGGGGAATAACTTATCTTGCAAGCGAGATAACCAAAAACGTAATGCCGCAGCACGCAATACTAAATTAAATGCACCGGTTTCATTATCTGTTAATGGTCGCTGCAACTTATAAGCTGTAAGTAATACTTGATAACGCTCAGAGTCAATCAGACCTGACTCATTAACACACCAGTCATTAATCAATACTGATAAATCATAAAGATAATATTCATCACAGGCATAATAAAAATCGATGATGCCAGTTAACTCATCACCTTCAAATAAAGCGTTATCTCGAAATAAATCAGAATGAGTAATACCGAAAGGTAAATCTAACTGAGCGTAATTGGCTTGGAAAGCCAATTCATCTTGCAATAATTGAGCAGATTCTGGTTCTAGCAACGGAATAACCGTATCCGCCATATTCTGCCGCCATTGTGGGCCACGTTCAGTCTCACGGCGAGCATCAAATTTATGACCTACTGCATGCATTTGACCTAACATATCGCCGATCACTTTACATTGGCTTAGTGTTGCAACCTCGCTCACTCCCCGACCAGACAACCGCATCACTAAGGCTGCCGGTTTACCACTCAATGTTTTTAAATAACGGCCTTGTTTATCAGCCGCTGGATGTGCCGATGGAATAGCGTGCTTATAAAAGAATGTCATTACATCTAAAAAATAAGCTAACTCATCAAACTTATGCTGCTCAAACAAGGTTAAAACGAATTGACCTTGTGTGGTAGTAACAAAATAATTGGTGTTTTCAATTCCGTCGCTAATACCTTGATAAGATTCAAGGTCGCCCACGGCATAATCATTTAAAAACGTAATAAGCTCATCACGTTTTACTTCGGTATAAACTGACATTCAAAAGTTCTCAAAAACTAAAGTGACTTACCACTTAAATAAAATCCAATTAGGCACAATATGACCCGCCAATTCATGCTGTTGAGATTCCAGTGAACCATCGCCATCAGTATCGATAAAGTAATAAGGAATACCTATTGTTGGCGTGACTTTAATCATATAAAGCTGGCCGTTAATACGGTACTCTTCAATCACACGGTCATCTTTTTGAATGATATTGATGTCTGGCTCAATACTTTCGCCACTTCTTAATGGTTCAGGCAGTACTGGCGGCTGCTCAATATCTGCAGCAAAAATATTTGCTGACATAAATAATGCAACAGCGCATACAATAGCGGTTTTATTAAACATTAAATCTACTCCGTATAATTAGGCATTCTTGTTATAAAGATAGCATTTTCGGGGGGATGATTAAAGCCATGTATTGCCCTTGGCAGATTAGAAGAGATTAATTTATGACTCAGCCCGCCCCCTTTATCCTTGTTGATGGTTCCTCTTACCTCTACCGTGCTTATCATGCGATGAGTCAGGCTAATTTAACCAATGCCGAAGGCCAAGCTACAGGGGCTATTTACGGCGTAGTTAATATGCTTAAAAAGTTGTTAGATCAATATAACCCTAAACTTGTTGCGGTTGTTTTTGATGCTAAAGGTAAAACCTTTCGTAATGATCTTTATGCTGAATACAAAGCCACCCGGCCGCCGATGCCTGATGATTTGCGCGAGCAAATTGAGCCGCTGCATGATGTCGTACGTGCAATGGGCTTCCCTCTTCTAATGGTTGATGGGGTAGAAGCTGATGATGTAATCGGCACTTTGGCACAACAAGCAACAGACTTAAAAATACCGACGCTAATCTCAACAGGTGATAAGGATATGGCTCAATTGGTTAATGACTATGTCACCTTAATCAATACCATGAGCAATACCACCACCGATATTCAAGCTGTTCATGATAAATACGGTATTGCACCTAATCGTATTATCGACTTCTTAGCGCTGATGGGCGATAAGGTTGATAATATTCCCGGCGTGCCTAGTGTCGGCCCCAAAACAGCAACCAAACTATTACAACAATATGACTCATTAATAGGTGTGATCGAACATGCCGATGAAGTAAAAGGAAAAATGGGCGAAAAATTACGTGATGCGGCGGAGGCCTTACCTTTATCTTATGAGCTGGCCACCATTAAATTAGATGTGCCGCTTGATGATACGCCAACGACCCTCACTTTAAAGCCTCAAGATGATGGCGCACTATTAACCCTATTTAAACATCTTGAATTTAAATCATGGACAGCCGCATTGGTACGAAAATCGAATCAGCCTGCAAGTACGCAGGCGGAGGCTAAAACATCACCTAATATTACCGCCCTGCCTGAAGCACCCAAAGAACAGCATTATGAAACCATTCTAACGGAAGACCGTTTGCAGTTTTGGCTGAAAGCGTTAAAGCAATCTTCTCTATTTGCCTTTGATACTGAAACTACCAGCCTTAATTATCTTGATGCGCGTATTGTTGGCTTATCATTCTGTATTGAAGCAGGTACGGCCGCTTATTTACCTCTTTGTCATGATTATTTAGGTGCCCCCACACAATTAGATTTGGACTATGTATTAGGCCTGTTTAAACCTTTACTTGAAGATCCTAAGCAATTTAAAGTCGGTCAAAACCTAAAATATGATCGCCACATTCTGCTAAATCACAATATTGATTTACAAGGCATTCAGCATGACACTATGCTGCAATCTTATGTATTAGATAGCACCGCCACTCGTCATGATATGGACTCGCTGGCAGAAAAGTATCTTGGCCGAAGCACTATTCATTTTGAAGATATTGCCGGTAAAGGAAAAAAACAGCTGACCTTTAACCAAATTGATCTTGAGCAAGCAGCGCCTTATGCAGCCGAAGATGCAGATATCACCCTACAACTTCATCAAACCCTGTGGCCACAATTACAAGCAATTGCCGAACTAGAAAAAGTCTATATTGAACTTGAAATGCCATTATTACCGGTAATCAATCGCCTTGAGCGTAATGGTGTGAATATTGACATTTGGATGCTGCAGCAACAAAGCGATGAGTTAGGTTATAAAATCGATAAACTTGAGCAACAAGCATGGGATATGGCCGGTGAAGAGTTCAACCTTGGCTCGCCTAAACAACTCGGCACTATTTTGTACGAAAAGTTAGAGTTACCTATTCGAAAGAAAACCCCTAAAGGTCAACCCTCTACGGCAGAAAGTGTTTTGCAGGAACTTGCTGATGATGGTTATGAGTTACCGCAAGTGATTATGCAGTACCGTAGTTTAAGTAAATTAAAGTCCACTTATACTGATCGACTACCTGAGCAAGTTAATCGCTCAACAGGCCGAGTCCATACTTCTTATCACCAAGCAGTGACGGCAACGGGTAGATTATCATCCTCAGATCCTAATTTACAAAACATCCCTATCCGTAGTGAAGAAGGCCGTCGCATTCGTCAAGCCTTTGTTGCACCAGAAGGCTATACCTTACTCGCAGCCGATTACTCTCAGATTGAATTACGCATCATGGCCCATCTCTCACAAGATAAAGGCCTATTAGATGCCTTCTCGGCAGGCGAAGATATTCACCGCCATACCGCAGCAGAAATATTTAATGTCGCGATTGATGAGGTCACAACAGATCAACGTCGTAGTGCTAAAGCCATTAACTTTGGTTTGATTTATGGCATGTCAGCTCATGGCTTATCCAAACAACTAGGTATTGAGCGTCATCAAGCCGCTGATTATATGACAAGCTACTTTGCTCGTTACCCTGGTGTAAAACAGTATATGGAAAGCACCCGTGCACAGGCTAAATTAGATGGTTATGTTGAAACCTTATTTGGCCGCCGTTTATTCTTACCTGAAATTAATGCCAGTAACGGCATGCGTCGCCAATATGCCGAGCGTACCGCGATAAACGCACCCATGCAAGGTACTGCAGCTGATATTATCAAGCGCGCAATGATTGATATTAATCAGTGGCTTAACTATGCTAATGTATCAATCAATATGGTCATGCAGGTACATGATGAACTTGTGTTCGAAGTTCCTGTAGACAAAATAGAATCTGCTAGAGAAAAAATAGCACATTATATGACTCATGCAGTCAAGCTAGATGTTCCTCTTGAGGTCAGTATTGATACGGGGGACAACTGGGAACAAGCACATTAATTTATTTTGAAATAAACTCAAGGAGATGTTTATGAACGTACATTATTTAAATCTAGCCTCGAAATCCCAGAAAATAGTGCCGTCTTCACCATAACTTATTACGGCAATTATTGCCGATCATTCAATAACTTATCTTAATAGGCCGCATTAAACCTAGCGTAAGATGATGGCTTGATAGTTGCTTAAAGCAAGATAATATATCACTATATTTTACCGCACTCTAATGGGGCATATTTTGGACATAAAAATAATACCTACATCTGAAGAAATTGTTATGGAAGAAAATGATTTCATTGTTTCTAGAACGGATGTCAAAGGCAGGATAAGCTACGGCAATGAAATATTTATTCGTTTTTCAGGCTTTGAAGAGGAAGACCTCATCGGCCAGCCTCATAATATTATTCGTCACCCCGATATGCCTCGAGCTGTTTATCGCTTCATGTGGCAACGCTTACAGGCAAAACAAGAGTTTTTCGGCATTGTAAAAAATCTGTGCAAATCAGGGGCTTACTACTGGACTTTTGCCAGTGTCAAACCAAGCTATCAAGAAGGCGAATTAAACGGCTACTATTCTATTCGCCGCAAACCCTCTGCCGAAATAGTGAGAACAATGACTGCACTTTATAAGCAGATGATTGAAGAAGAAGCAAGACACTCAAGCAGCAAAGCATCAATGGATGCTTCATTTAAACTTCTCACTGATTTACTAGCGAAACAAGACATCTCATACGATGAGTTTGTTTACACCCATGCTTAACTAACAAAGACACACAAGTAGCAAAGAAGCAATGGATGCTTCGCTGTCAATATTAATGGATTTACTTGCTGATAATAATTTATCATCTGGAAGTGATTTGTCCCATGTCTAATAAAATAAGAATTTTCCTGTTAGCGGCCTTGGTCATTGTGATGACTTTAGCTTTTACCTTCATTTATGAAGCAAGCCTATGGTTTTTAATCGCTATTCCTATCGCTATTTTTACTGCCCTAACAGCAAAAACAGAAGTGAGCCTCGCCTCGCCTATGATGCAAAAAGCGTTAACCATGTTAACCGAAGTGCGTATGGGGCGACTGTCATACCGTATCACCCACACCCCCAAAAATGACCCTTTTTATGGCCTAGCTTGGGCGCTAAATAATGCTCTTGATCAAATCGAAGCAGTCATGCATGAATCGGAGTCTTCATTTACAGCGGCTAAGTGGCAAGAATATTATCGAAAACCCTTAATCAAAGGTATTAGTTCAGGGTTCCACCCTCAATTAGAAAATGTAAATACATCGATTGATGCTTTAGCCAGTTCATTCTGGAAGCAGCAACAGGATGAAATGTTTTCAATTTTAGGTAAGCAAAAATCTGAAAACCTACTTGATAATATTGCTCATACTCAAGCGGATCTTAATAATATTGCTAGTGATATGAGTGTGGTTGAAGGTTTGTCAAAAGAGTCACTTGATAGCTCGGTACATAATCAAGGTAATGCCAATACCCTACAAGATAGCTTAAATATTATTGTGGACAAGTCAACGGCTATGCGAACAAGCTCACAAGAGTTATCTGATAGTAGTGAAGAAATAAAGAATATGGTAACCATGATTGTAGGCGTCGCAGAGCAAACAAACCTATTAGCCCTTAATGCAGCGATTGAAGCAGCCCGAGCTGGCGAACACGGCCGGGGTTTTGCCGTGGTAGCTGATGAAGTTAAAAAACTAGCCAGTACCACAAAAGATGCCGCTGGCCAAATTGCCAGTATTATTGGTCGTTTTTCTACTGCAAGTCAAATTATGGCTGAAGATACAGAAACAATGGCTTCCGTCTCTAATAATTCTAAAAAGCTTATTGATGAGTTCAAGATTAGTTTTGACCGCTTAGCCGCTAGTGCCCAGCAGAGCTATGAAATGGTCTCAAATACACAAATAATCTGTAATACGGCATTAATAAAAGTCGATCACTCTATTTATATGCAACGTGCTTATTATGCTGTTGAAACTAATGATGCGCTTGGAGAAGCTGCCGAAGCCGTGGCCGTTGACCACCTTGGCTGTCGCTTTGGTGAATGGTATGACTCTGGTGATGGTAAAGAACAATATAGTCATCTTCCTGTTTATAAACAAATACAAGATCCACATCGCCGAGTTCATAGCAATGTTCATAGTGCTATGGCCGTGCTCAAACAAAACTGGCAACAAAGTAAAGAGCTACAGACCAAGTTATTAGCAGGCTTTACTCAAGCTGAAAATGCGAGTGCCGAATTAGTTAAACTAATCGACCAATTGGCTGAAGAGAAAAAGCATTTTGAAACAACATCAAAAACGACCACAAACTCAATCGATTTATTTTAATGTTTAAGCTAAGTTTAAGATAATAATCGTCAGCAAAACTAGCGTTGACTCCGACTTACTGCTGATACGGCGTAGAATTAACTAAACCATTTTCTCATTATTCAAACAGTGTATTTATTTTGTGGGTATCAAAGCAATCTTACTTAGTAATAGCACACGATTAGAAGTTAATTTAACGCGGAGAGCCACTGGATGATGGGATGGTGCTTATCCAGAGGTTTAGTGTAAGGTTGAGTCAAGCACGATTTGATTTCGACCTAGATCTTTAGCTTTGTATAAGGCTTTATCAGCCGCTTTAATTAATTTACTGGCGACAATTTTATCATCACCATCATTATCAAGCTGTATCGTAGCCACACCTGAACTTATCGTAATATGATCGGCCACAGCAGAATAACCATGAGATAAATTTAATTTATTAATGGCCGTGCGAATAGATTCAGCAATAGCTAATGCTCCATCATTATCTGTTTCAGGCAGAATAATACCAAACTCTTCCCCCCCATAACGTGCGACTAAATCACCCGGTCTTTTTGATACTTTTGCCATGGTTATAGCCACATATTTTAAGCAGCTATCACCCGCTTGATGCCCATAGTTATCATTATAGGGCTTAAAAAAATCAATATCGCACATCACTAGTGACAAGGGTTTTTCTGTTCGGCCAGCCCTTTTAATTTCTTTTGCTAATACTTCATCAAAATAACGGCGGTTTGCAATGCCTGTTAAGCCATCTTTCACAGTCATCATACGTAAGTCATAATTTGCTTTTTGTAATTGCTCACGCATATTAACAAGTCGCTGCATAGCTCTTAATTTTGCATTCAGCACTACGGATTCAACCGGTTTGGTTAAATAATCATCCCCACCCGCATCAATCGCTTTTTCAATATCTTTTGACTTCGTCATGGCAGATAAAAAGATAATAGGGATCCAATCTTCATCCTGCTCACAAATGGCTCTAATTTCTCTTGCCGCCTCAATACCATCTTTAACGGGCATCACAATGTCCATTAGAATCAAGTCAGGTCGTTCCAGATGAAATTGATCAATCGCTTCTTGACCATTATTAACGATTTCAATTTCATGACCTGCTTTTTCAATATAGGCGCGAATAAGAATCTGGTTTGTTCGAGAATCTTCCGCTAATAATACTTTCATGTTATCGACCTAGCATCCTTTAATTTAGAGTTCGACCTAGCTTACTTACTTCATTTCTATATTATTTTTTCTTTGCCCGAGGATGAGCTCGGTCATAAACATTCGCTAAGTGCTGGAAATCAACATGGGTATATATTTGAGTGGTAGAAATATCGGTATGGCCTAATAATTCTTGCACAGCACGCAAGTCACCACTCGCTTCTAACATATGAGAAGCAAACGCATGACGAAGACGATGTGGGTGTACTTTATCTGAAATAGCCTGTTGTTTTCCCCAGTGGTTCAACCTTTTCTGAATTGAACGTATTCCTAAGCGTCGCCCTTGTTTGGTTATAAATAAAGCTGTTTGTTCAAAAAAAGCTAACTTATCACGCCACTCAAGCCATACATTCAAGGCATCCATGGCTTTCCGCCCGATAGGAACAACCCGACTTTTATTGCCTTTTCCTGTGACAAAAACAAGTTTGTCACTAAAATCAATATCACGTAAATTTAAACTTGCTAGTTCGGCAAGCCGTAATCCCGACGAATAAAACAGCTCCATTATCGCCCTATCTCGGCACGCAAGCATATTGTTTTGCTTGGTATTATCTAGTAAAGCCGACATTTGATCTACATCTAATGTTGCAGGTAAGCGTTTTTCACTCTTGGGGGCTTGTACTGCTTGCGCGGGGTTATTTTCAGCCAAACCTTCCTTCATTAAAAATCGATAAAAACTGCGGATTGCGGACAAACAGCGTTGAATCGATTTACCTGATAAACCTTGACTATGTAATCCCACTATAAACTGGCGTATGTGGTTACTTTTTATTTCCGTCCATTGTAGTAATTTATTATCAGCACAAAAAAGAATAAAACTCTTCAAGTCACGCCGGTAGTTAGTAACTGTATGCACAGACATTCGTCGCTCTTGACTTAAATAGTTTAAAAAGTCATTTACATCCGCTTGCTGATTACTGTCCATAATAGTAATAATTACTGATGAGGACGTAATAATCGCATGGTTATTTCAGCTAGAAAATCCAAATAATCTGTTGCCATATTGGAGTGAAAGCGATCTTCATCATAACTAGCAATAGCCAATAAGCCTGCACAAGGTTCATAGCCTAAAGGCAGACAAACCACCGATTGAACTTTGTCTGCTTTATTAGCAAAAAGTAAGGTTTTTTGTGCTTTTGATAAGCGGCCGCAAACCGGTTTTTTATCTGCTAATAATTGTTCAAATACCTGAATATTATCTTCTGATTTTTGAATAATATTGCTTGCGCTTTCTACTGGCTCTGTTCCTGTCGAAAACCAACGTAAAGCAACTTCATCAGCATTAAACTCGTGCTTTAATTCTTTCATTAACATTGGTAATAATGTGCCAAATGAAGGGGCATCAAGTAACCTTAAGCACAATAGATGTATGCGTGATTGTAAGGCTGTATTCTGCCGTGCATTATCAATTAATTCATGTAACTGTATTTGTAATTGCTTATTTTTATCGTGTAAGCGGTCACTTTGCCTTTGTGCTAACGAGATCACACCTTTAGATGAAGGTTCTAACTGCAATGAGTCTAACGCTTCCGGGTTACGTGAAAAAAAATCAGTATTGGCAGCTAAATACATTTTAACTTGATTTTCGCTTATCTGTTGTTGATGGTCGCCCATGCGATCTCTCCGTCAAATACATGTGTTGCAGGCCCTGTCATCCATAAAGAATAGTTATCTTCCGGCCACATTATCATTAAATCACCACCAGGCAATGACACCCTTACGGTTCTATCGAGTTTTCCTTGTTTGATGCCGACGGCTACTGCCGCACATGCACCCGTGCCACATGCTTGAGTTTCGCCCGCTCCACGCTCATACACTCGTAGCATAATATGTGACCGCGTAATAATCTGCATAAAACCGACATTAACACGCTCAGGAAATAGAGTATGAGATTCAATAATAGGCCCCAACCGTTCAAGTTCAGCTCCTTCACTATTCTCCACCTCTAGCACCGCATGCGGATTGCCCATTGATACCGCGCCAAGGGTAATAGTCTCATCATCGATCACAGATAAATCATACTGTATCGCTTCGGCTGTGACATTGAATGGCAGACTATCCGGGGAAAAATGAGGCATCCCCATATCTACCGTCACTTGCTCATCTTGTTGTAGTGTCGGATAGATAATTCCCGACGCAGTTTCCACCGCAATCGTGTCTTTCTCTGTTAATTTTTTATCTCGGACAAAGCGGGCAAAGCATCGAGCACCATTGCCGCACTGTGCAACTTCACTGCCATCGGCATTAAAAATTCGATAGCGAAAATCAACGTCTTCTAGTTGTGAATTTTCAACTAGTAATAACTGGTCACAGCCAACACCTTGATGACGGTTAGCTAAAAACCGAATTTGATCCGTAGTCAGTTCAATCGATTGATTAATCGCATCAATAACAACAAAATCATTGCCTAAGCCATGCATTTTACTAAATTTCAACATCGGTAATTACTCAGCTAATATAAATTCGCCAGCAAACAATGACTCAACTGTTTCACGTTGACGTATGACATGCATTGTATCGCCATCAACCATTACCTCGGCCACACGTGGGCGGGAGTTATAATTAGAGCTCATTGTGAACCCATAGGCTCCCGATGACCTAATCATTAATAAATCATCTTGCTCAATGGCTAATAAACGGTCTTTACCCAGAAAATCACCCGTTTCACAAATAGGCCCGACAATATCAAAACAATCAGCCTCAATAGCTGGCTTTTCAATCACGGTTTGAATCTTCTGCCATGATTGATACAAAGCAGGACGAATCAAATCATTCATTGCCGCATCTACAATAGCGAAATTATGGTCATCTGTTTTTTTGAGGTATTCCACTTTTGTGACTAATACACCTGCATTTCCGGCGATAGCTCGACCAGGCTCCAACAATATTTCTAAATCCCGTCCCTCTAAATAGGGTTTTAATGCTGTAGCGTATTCAGCTGGACTAGGCGGCACTTCATCGTCATAAACAATGCCCAAACCACCACCGATGTCCAAATGTGACAGTTTAATACCTTTAGACTCAAGGCTATCGACTAAAGCCAAAACGCGCTGCAAAGCATCAACAAAAGGCGCAACTGTTGTTAGCTGTGAGCCAATATGACAATCAATGCCAACAATGTCCAAGTGCTCAAGGTCATTAGCTTGGAGATAAATTTCTTCAGCCAGTTCGATGGCAATACCAAATTTATTTTCTTTCAGACCGGTTGAAATATAAGGGTGGGTTTGAGCATCAACATCAGGATTAACCCGAATCGAAATAGGCGCTTTTACACCCAGTGTTGCCGCCACATCATTAATTCTAAATAACTCGGGCACTGACTCCACATTAAAACATTTAATTTTATGCTCTAATGCTGATTTAATTTCCGCAACCGTCTTGCCAACACCAGAGAATATAGTGCGATCTGCTCGGCCACCGGCGGCTAATACGCGGGCAAGCTCACCACCCGAAACAATATCAAAACCAGAGCCTAACCGAGCTAACACATTCAAAACGGCAATATTGGAATTGGCTTTAACCGCATAACACACACAATGTTTCAGACCTGAAAATGCGGTATCAAAAGCCTGCCAATGCTGCTCTAATGCTGCTCGCGAATAAATATAAACTGGCGTGCCAACTTGCTCTGAAATAACACTTACAGCAACGTTTTCAGCGTAAATACTGCCTTTTTTATAATCAAAATGACTCATTTAAAAATTAACCTACCCACTGTATTAATTGACTACCTTGCGGCAAATATAAATCGCCTTTTTGACCACATGAAACCAAGCATGTAAGCGAGATAAACACGATTGCCAAGCACTTCCAAACTGCTGTCTTTTTCATTCTTCATTTCCCAAAAAAAGGCCTATTAATTTAAGTATATACGGGAAGTGAGTCCTCCGTCTCTAATTACAAACTAGAATTTATTTGATAACTTCCCTAGTATATGGACGTTAATTAAATTATTTCGGGTTGAAAGGCGCAATTAGGATATGGAAACACCAATTAGACTCAGTGGCTTAGCAAGGCGCTTTATCAATGATGGTTTATTAACCACAGATAAAGCAATTGATGCCCAACAAAAAGCACAAGACGCTAAACAAGCCTTTGTCAGCTATTTAGTTCAACATAATATTTTATCTAGTAAAGATATTGCCGCATCGTCATCAGATGAATTTGGCTTGCCTCTTTTTGACCTTAGCACTATGAATATGGAGCTCACGGCGACATCATTAGTAAAAGAAGCATTAATTCATGAGCATAATGCCTTTCCTTTATACCAGCATGGTAACCGACTCTATGTCGCGGTCTCAGACCCCACTAATTTATCAGCGTTAGATGCCTTTCAATTCAATACTAATTTGGCAACACATCCAGTCCTTGTCGATGAATCACAGCTTACTGAAATTATAAAAACGTCTATTGATAAGCAAAATGAAACTATTGATGACTTTGCTGACTCTGAATTCGATGATATTGACTTGGAGCCGGAGAATGACCCTGCCGAGAAAAAAGATGATTCTGATATTGATGAAACACCCATCGTTCGCTTCATCCAAGGTATTTTAACAACCGCTATTAAATCAGGTGCATCAGATATTCACTTTGAGCCCTATGAAAAAGTATTCCGCGTTCGCACCCGTATTGACGGCATATTACATGAAGTGAAAACAGCGCCAATCGCAACTGCGGGACGAATTTCTGCACGCTTAAAAGTCTTATCTCGCCTCAATATTGCCGAGCGACGTGTTCCGCAAGATGGTCGTATGCGATTAAAGTTATCCAAAACTAARGTAATCGATTTCCGGGTCAATACTTGCCCGACTTTATTTGGTGAAAAAATCGTTTTACGTATTTTAGACCCTACCAGCGCCCAATTAGGTATTGATGCTCTTGGTTACGAAGAAGATCAAAAGAAGATTTTCTTAGAAATTATGCATCAACCCTACGGCATGGTACTCATTACTGGTCCGACAGGTAGTGGTAAAACCGTCTCACTTTATACCGCTTTAAATATTCTAAATACTGATGATAGAAATATTTCAACAGCAGAAGATCCTGTCGAAATCACCTTAGCTGGCATCAATCAGGTTAATGTAAATCCCACTGTCGGTTTGACTTTTTCATCTGCTTTAAAAGCGTTTTTACGACAAGATCCTGATATTATTATGGTCGGGGAAATTCGTGATTTAGAAACAGCCGAGATATCTATTAAGGCGGCCCAAACAGGGCATATGGTATTTTCAACCTTACATACTAATGATGCACCTCAAACGCTCACTCGTTTAGCTAATATGGGCGTGCCCGCTTTTAATATTGCTTCTGCCGTCAGCCTTATTATTGCTCAACGTCTTGGCCGCCGCTTATGTGCCAACTGTAAAACAGTCGACACTATTCCTACAGATATTTTATTAGAGGAAGGCTTCACACAATCGCAAATAAAAGAAGGTATCACTATTTATAAAGCGGTAGGATGTGACAGCTGTACTCATGGCTACAAAGGTCGAGTAGGGATCTACCAAGTCATGCCGGTTTCAGAAGCGATGGGCCGTATCATTATGGATGGCGGTAACTCAATTCAGCTTGGCGATCAATCTAAAAAAGAAGGCATTGCAGATTTAAGAGAGTCCGGTTTGAAAAAAGTGGCGGCGGGTCTCACCAGTCTTGAAGAAATTAACCGTGTCATCAAGGAGTAATTAATGGCTAAAAAAAAAGTAAAGCTAAACCCAGTGTTTATATGGCAAGGTAAAGATAAAAATGGCAACCGTATTAAAGGTGAAATTACAGCTGAGAATATTAACCTCGCCAAGGCGTTGCTTCGGCGTCAAGGCACAGTGCCAATAAAAATAAAGAAAAAACCTAAAGATCTTTTTGCCGCTAAAAAACCGCCGATTAAACCTGCAGACATTGCTGTTTTTAGTCGCATGATCGCCACCATGATGTCATCAGGTGTGCCGTTAATGCAGTCAATGCAAATTATTGGTGAAGGTCATGAAAATGCCAGTATGCAAGATCTTATTTTAACAATAAAAGCAGATGTTGAATCAGGTACTAGTTTCGCTGAATCACTAGGCAAACACCCACTTTATTTTGATGATTTATTCGTTAATCTAGTCAATGCGGGTGAGCAATCAGGTACATTGGAAACACTGCTTCATGAAATTGCCATCTACAAAGAAAAAACTGAAGCCTTAAAGTCAAAAATTAAAAAAGCCTTGGTCTACCCCATTTCTATTTTGGTTGTCGCCTTCGTGGTAACGGCTATTTTAATGATTTTTGTTATTCCTCAATTTGAAACATTATTTGCTGGTTTTGGTGCGGAACTACCCGGCCTGACCCAATTTGTAATTGGATTATCACAATTCTTCCAACAGTGGTGGTGGCTTATTTTTGGCTCTATTATTGGTGGCGTCTATGCTCTACTTGAAGGAAAAAAACGCTCGCGTAAAGTGCAGCACTTTTTCGATCGTGCCTTATTAAAAGTACCCGTCATTGGCGCCATTATGGAAAAAGGGGCCATTGCTCGTTTTGCTCGTACCTTTGCCACCATGTTTAAAGCCGGTGTACCAATGGTTGAAGCCATGCTATCCGTAGCAGGAGCAACAGGTAATATTGTATTTAGTGACGGCACAATGAAAATGCGGGATGAAGTCTCAACCGGAACACAACTTAATGTCACCATGAAGCACAGTGAACTTTTCCCCAATATGGTGGTTCAAATGGTAGCGATTGGTGAGGAATCTGGTGCTTTGGATACCATGTTAGAAAAAGTAGCTGACTTTTATGAATCTGAGGTTGATGATGCGGTAGACAATATGACCGCATTGATGGAGCCAATGATTATGGCATTCTTAGGTGTCGTTATTGGTACTTTAGTTATTGCCATGTATCTACCTATTTTCAAACTGGGTGCGGTCGTTTAATTTATGGCATTTCTTTCACTGCTTGAGACTTCACCTGAACTATTTTTAACGTTTATAATCATCATCGGCTTATTAGTCGGTAGTTTCTTAAATGTTGTTATCTACCGCCTACCTGTGATGATGGAACGTGAATGGCATGAGCAATGTGCCGAGTTAAAGGGTGACGCTCCGGCAGAGATGGAAAAATTCACCCTCAATGCCCCACGTTCACGTTGCCCACACTGTAATCATGCCATTACGGCTATTGAAAATATTCCTGTCATAAGCTATCTCGCGTTACGGGGAAAGTGTCGCCAATGTAAAACAGCTATTTCAGCTCGTTACCCGATAATAGAACTACTTACAGGCGTATTATCAGGGGTAATAGCATGGAAGTTTGGTTTAGAGTGGGCCTGCTTAGGAGCCTTACTACTCACTTGGTCACTTATCGCACTCACCTTTATCGATGTTGATCACCAATTATTACCTGACAGTATTACTTTACCTTTAGTCTGGCTAGGTCTCAGCTTTAATCTCTTTTCAACTTATACTGATTTACATAGCAGTGTTATCGGTGCTTTAGCGGGTTACTTATCCCTCTGGGGCGTCTTTCAAGCCTTTAAACTAGTCACAGGTAAGGAAGGCATGGGTTATGGTGACTTTAAGCTCCTAGCAGCGCTGGGAGCATGGTTAGGCTGGAGCTTTTTACCGTCCATCATTTTATTATCCTCGCTGGTAGGCGCTACTGTCGGTATTCTGCTTATTGTCTTTCGCCAACATCAACGGAGTACTCCCATTCCCTTTGGCCCTTACCTCGCAGTAGCGGGTTGGCTTTCTTTAGTTTGGGGCAATGAGATTAATCATATTTACCTCTCTTGGGTACTTTCTTAGCTTGCTATGAAGCTAAAGCATTCGCTTCAAAGCTATACAGCTAATGATTAATTATGTTTAAAGTAGGTTTAACAGGAGGGATTGCAAGCGGCAAATCAACCGTCTGCCAATTATTTTCTGAGCTAGGCATAAGCATTGTTGATGCAGATATTATTGCCAGAGAGTTAGTCATGCCTGGTCAGGCCGCACTTTCAGAAATCATCAACACTTTTGGCCGTTCAATTTTACTACTTGACGGTTCACTCAATCGCACTTTATTACGCAAAATCATTTTCTCTGATCCCGAAAAAAAGCAACTATTAGAATCTATCCTTCATCCTAGAATTCATCATCAACTCAAGCTTAAAAGTGATGCTGCCAGCTCGACTTATTGTATTTTAGCCATTCCTTTACTAGCTGAAACAACAATGAACTATGAGTTAAACCGTATTCTAGTCATTGATATTGATGAACAAAAACAAGTCCACAGACTCTGTGACCGAGATGGTTTGACTAAAGCAGAAGCAGATAACATTATTAAACAACAAGCACAGCCGAGTCGAAGAAAATCCATTGCTGATGATATTTTAATAAATAACGAATCACTATTAGAACTCAAAATTCAAGTGGCACAATTAGACAAAGTATACCGAGGCTTAGCGCTTTAAACGCTTATTAGTTGCCTGTTCGTCCATAGTCGGCGACAATGTAGCCTTTATTGCCGACGATATTTATCTAAACTAGACACAGTGGCTGACTCAATTACCTACGAACAACCGCTTAATGAGCGTATACGCACCTTTCTTCGGCTAGAATTTCTATTCACTGGATTAGATACTGCGCTTAAAGGCGACTCTGAGCAAAATAATCGTGATGCGATTCAGGCTTTGTCTAATATCCTATCCGTCTTTGATCGTACCGACTTAAAGCAAGAGATCATTAAAGAACTCGATCGCTTAATTAGTGATTTGTCCGCTTTAGAAAATAGTCCTGGTGTTGATAAATATGCCCTAAATTCACTACTTGATGAACTAGATCAGATTGTGGATTCCTTGCATCTGATTAAAACAGCTATTGGCCAAGCCTTACGTGAAAATGATTTTTTATATAGTATTCGCCAACGTTCAAGCATTCCTGGTGGCACTTGTGATTTCGATTTACCTGCTTACCACTTCTGGTTACAACACGTCTCAGATGAACAGCGAAAGCAACATCTGCTTGAATGGTCAAAGCAGTTTTCTGCAGTACAGTCTGCCGTCAATATAGTACTTCGATTAATTAGAAGTAGCACTGGATTTACTCCTGCTACTGCATCTGCTGGTTTTTATCAGCACAGTTTAGATAGTTCACAAACGACTCAAATTATCAGAGTGAAAATAGCAAAAAATGCCGCTTATTTTCCTGAAATAAGTGGTGGAAAACACCGTTTTACCGTACGTTTTATGACATTTGAGCTAGGCCAACGTCCTCAACAAGTGACTGATGACATTGATTTCAGCCTCAGCTGTTGCTCAATGTAATTAAAGGTTACAATTAATGGTTAAAATAGTACAGTGCCCACAATGTAATAAAGACGTGCCATGGCAACAAGATGAGCAATGGAAACCTTTTTGCAGTCACCGGTGCAAGCTTATCGACTTAGGCGAATGGGCCTCTGAAGGCCACAAAATAGCTGGAGAGCCAACAGGTATCGAGATTGATCCTGAACAGTTTAATCCTTCAGACTATCACTGATTACCCAAGAAAAATTTAGGCGTCACCCGCCGTCAAAATCCCTTGCTCTAGTGAAAAGTTAATCATCTTATTCAATGGAATCAATGCTTTTTGACGGGTAGCTTCATCTACTTCAATCGTATTAGTAGAATCTCGCAATGCTTCATATAAGTTGACGAGGGTATTCATTGCCATCCATGGGCAATGGGCACAGCTTTTACAAGTCGCACTTTTACCACCGGTAGGTGCCGGGATTAATAACTTATCAGGTACCACCTGAGCCATTTTATAAAACAAACCATGATCGGTTGCAATAATAAGGGTATCGGCTTTTGACTTTTTGCCCGCGGCAATAATTTGTTTGGTTGATCCGACAAAATCTGCCTGTGCAATGATCGATTCGGGTGACTCAGGATGAACAAGGACCTCAGCATTCGGGTATTTCTTTTTCACCTGCTCTAACTCATAGAGTTTGAACTCATCATGAACCACGCAGTTGCCCTGCCACATAATCATGTCGGCATTGGTTTTATTCTTAATATATTGGCCTAAGTGACGATCCGGCCCCCAAATAATTTTCTTACCTTGCGCCATTAAATGGTTAATAATTTGGATGGCATTGCTTGAGGTTACAATCCAGTCTGCCCGCGCTTTAACTTCTATACTGGTATTGGCATAAACCACCACTTCACGCTCAGGATAAAGATCACAGAACTGGCTAAACTCATCAATTGGACAGCCTAAGTCCAAGGAACATTCAGCCTCAAGTGTTGGCATAATAACCGTTTTCTCAGGGCTTAAAATCTTTGAGGTTTCCCCCATAAAGCGTACACCACATATAACCAGTGTACTTGCACTATGTTGTGCACCAAAATTGGCCATATCTAAAGAGTCAGATACATAACCACCCGTCGCTTCAGCAAGTGCTTGTAGTTCATCATCAACATAATAATGTGCAATGACTACGGCATTTTTTTCTTTCAGCAGCACTTTTATCTTTTCTACATAATGTGCTTTTTCACTTTCGGTTAACCACGGTGCCGGCATTACATTTTCAATAATACTATCAATATTAGCTTGTAATTTAAGCGGTATTTCTTCAGCTAAACTCATGGTTTACTCTTTGTTTTTAACATTTTAATAATTTCAATATTGGCACTAGGGAAATCATTTTCATTTAACTCGCCTATTGCTGTCCAACGCAGCTTCTGGCCTTCTCGACCTTCAGCTATCCCTTCAAAGCTAGTCACAGTCCAGACGTCTAATAAGACGCTCTTATCACCATAATCATGTTCAATCTCTATCAAAGGCTGTGCAGCGGTAATCAATAACCCTACTTCTTCATTTATTTCACGTAATAAGGCGTCATAAACCGCTTCACCTTGTTCAACTTTACCGCCGGGAAATTCCCACAGGCCACCTTGATGTTGATGTGCTTGGCGCAATGAAACGAGTACCTCTTGTTCAGAGCTAATAATTACCGCTACAGCAACATGGATATTAGACATTTTGAGGAGTCTCTAATAACACGTAAACAGCACTACAATAAGGGCACATAACTTCAGCCTTGTCGGCAAAATCTAAATAAACTTTTGGGTGCCCATCCCACTGACTCATGTCAGCAGTGGGGCAACTTAATGGCAAGTCAGAAGGATGAACTTCATAACGTTGTTCTGCGCATGCTTTAACAAGATCATTGTCATTCATTTCACACCTTCCAACTCGACATTAGTCAAACTAAGATTATTCTGCAGTAGGTTCCGCTATCACAGCCGCTTTACGTAAACGAATATTCAGCTCTTTTAATTGTGGCTCACTAACTGCACTTGGTGCATCCGTTAACAAACAACTCGCTGATTGTGTTTTAGGGAATGCCATCACTTCACGAATAGAAGATGAGCCTGTCATCAACATCGCTAAACGGTCAAGACCAAATGCTAAACCACCATGAGGAGGACAACCAAAACGTAATGCTTCTAATAAGAAGCCAAATTTATCATCAGCTTCTTCTTGTGAAATGCCTAATAACGTAAATACTTTATTTTGCACATCCGCATTATGAATACGCATTGAACCACCGCCTAACTCGGTACCATTCAATACCATATCGTAGGCACGTGATAAACATTTAGCAGGATCAGTATCTAATAATCCTAAGTCCTCTTCACGAGGAGCGGTGAACGGGTGATGTAATGCTGTCCAACGATTAGATTTTTCATCCCAATCAAACATTGGGAAATCAACAACCCATAATGGCTGCCAACCTTCTTTCACTAAACCTAAATCATGAGCCACTTTAATTCGTAAGGCACCTAATGCTTCATTAACAATATTAACGCTATCTGCACCAAAGAACACAAGATCACCTGTTTGTGCTTCTACACGCTTCATAATGTCAGCAACCACATCATCAGGTAAGAATTTCAAAATAGGTGATTGTAGGCCTTCACTGCCAGCAGCAAGATCATTCACTTTAATATAAGCAAGTCCCTTAGCACCATAAATACTGACATATTTAGTATATTCATCAATGGCTTTACGACTTAAGCTTGAGCCGCCTGGCACACGTAATGCGGCAACACGGCCTTTGTCATCATTAGCTGGGCCAGAGAAAACTTTAAAATCAACGTCTTTCATTAAATCGCTAATTTCAACTAACTCTAAGTCAATTCGTAAATCAGGTTTATCACTACCATAGCGCGTCATTGCATCTGCGTAGCTCATGCGAGGGAATGGATTCGGTAGATCTTGCTCTAAAGTATTAGCAAATAAGCCACGGATCATTTCTTCCATCATGCCCATCAAATCTTCTTCTTCAACGAATGAAGTTTCGATATCTACTTGGGTAAATTCAGGTTGACGATCTGCACGTAAATCTTCATCACGGAAACAACGTACGATTTGATAATAACGATCCATACCTGCGACCATTAATAATTGTTTAAACAACTGCGGTGATTGTGGCAATGCAAAAAAGTCGCCTTGATGAGTACGACTTGGTACCAAATAATCACGTGCGCCTTCAGGAGTGGCTTTAGTTAAGATTGGCGTTTCAATATCTAAGAAACCATTGTCATCTAAAAAGTTACGTAAATAACGCGTTAATTTTGCACGAAAACGTAATTTTGTCTGCATTTCTGGGCGACGTAAATCAATATAACGATGACGCAAGCGCACGTCTTCATTAACGTCTGCTTTTTCTGTCAATGGGAATGGCGGTGTTTCAGCACTGTTAAGGATCTCTACTCGCTTAGCAACGATTTCAATTTTACCGCTTTTAAGGTCGCTATTATCACTGCCACTTGGACGCAGGCGAACAGTACCTTCAATTTCCAATACATATTCACTACGTACCCGTTCTGCAATTGCAAAGCTTGCTTCATCTTCAGGATTACATACGATTTGAACTAAACCTTCACGATCACGTAAGTCGATAAAAATAACCCCACCATGATCTCGGCGGCGGTGCATCCAACCCGCAACAGTAACAGTTTGTCCATCCAATGTTTCGTTAACATCGCCGCAATAATGGCTACGCATAATTATGTCCAGTTTTTCAAAAATAGTTTTAAGTTATATTGTAGCCTTAACTACAATGCTAAATTGTTCATTTGCTAACAGACTTCTCCGCCAGCAAATTATCTTTTTCCCATGGTGGTACAACAACCCCCATAGATATAATCATTTTAAGGCCATCTTCAACAGCCATATCCAGTTCAACCACTTCGTTTTTCGGTATCATCAATACAAAACCAGAAGTAGGGTTGGGTGTAGTGGGAATAAATACGCTCACTACATCTACTCCCGTCTTGGCTTGTACTTCACCCAAATTATCTGACGTCATAAAGGCTAAACTCCATACGCCTTTACGTGGATATTCTACCAAAAGTACTTTACGAAATGACTTTCCATCTGAGGCTAACACCGCCTCCATAATCTGTTTAATACCCGCATATAAAGAGCGTACCAGTGGAATTCTTGCTAATAAAGACTCCCAGGCACCGACGAGACGCCTACCGAGCAAATTAGCAACAATCATCCCCGTAGCAAGTACTAATATAATAGATAACAGCACACCAAGACCGGGGATATGTATTCCTAATAAATTATCAGGCTGATATTCTTGTGGAAGTAATAATAGTGTCCGGTCTAAAAAACCTACAATTGCCCGCACCACCAAAAAGGTCACCCCTAAAGGCATCCATACTAACAGTCCCGCAATAAGGTATTTTTTCATTTTCCTCCCACTCTAATCTGAGTTTTCAGTAGATTTATTCTTAGTACTCTCAGCAATATTACGTTTTGTGCCGGTTTTAAAGTCTGTTTCATACCAACCATCCCCTTTCAAACGGAAACCAACAGCTGAAATTAACTTCCTTAATTTCGCTTCATCACAAGCAGGGCAATGTACTAAAGGATCATCACTCATTTTCTGTAGTGCTTCAAACTGATGTTCACAACCACCACAACGATATTCATATAAAGGCATTAATTTGCGCTCTCATTCTATTTCCCTACAAAATGTAAGAATCTACTTTGTGTATAACCGCATGATTATACCGAAAAACTCACCCCAAGGCTTTATTGACTTAACCTTGCCACCTGATAATCAGCTAAACTCCTTGCCATGAAAGATCACCATGATTGGAAAGCTATCCGTAGTCTATTGCCTTATTTATGGCAATTTAAAGAACGTGTTGCTTTAGCTCTGCTACTACTGACATTCGCTAAACTAGCCAATATCGGTATCCCTCTTGCACTAAAATCAACCGTTGATGCGCTCGATCCCCAGCAGCAAGATATAATCTATCTTCCTATTGCCATGCTACTCACCTACGGCCTATTGCGCTTAGCCGGTAGTTTATTTAGTGAATTACGCGATGCCTTATTTGCCAAAGTCATCTTCCACTCTATTCGGCGTATCGCTGGCAATATATTCAGCCACCTACACTCTTTATCTCTGCGTTTTCACCTACAACGTCAAACAGGCGGAATATCTCGTGATCTTGAACGAGGATCAAGAGGAATTAGTTTTTTACTTAATTTCATGATTTTCAATATTCTACCTACCTTAGTAGAAATAGCCTTAGTCACCATTATTTTGCTCAATCTATACGACAGTATATTTGCCATTATTACCACCACCACAATACTCCTATACATAGCTTACACCTTAGTTATTACCGAATGGAGAATGCGCTTTCGACGCGAAATGAATGAACTGGATTCTCAGGCTAATAATCAAGCTATTGATAGTTTATTAAATTATGAAACCGTTAAATATTTTAATAATGAACAATTTGAGTTGCAGCACTATGATGAAAAACTATCTCATTGGGAAAGTGCCGCGATCAAAAATCAAACATCGCTGTCACTGTTAAATATTGGCCAGGGAGTTATTATTGCAACCGGCCTCACCATCTTAATGTTACTCGCAGGCCAAGGTGTTGTTGATGGCGATCTGAGTTTAGGTGATCTGATATTAATCAATGCCTTTCTGCTACAACTTTATGTGCCCCTCGGTTTTTTAGGTTTTGTTTATCGTGAGATTAGACATTCACTCACAGATATTGAGCGTATGTTCTCCTTATTAGAGCAACCTAGAGAAACAATGGATACAGCTGAAGCCGTTGAATTAAACGTTTCTGGAGGAGAAATAAAATTTAACAATGTATCGTTTAGTTATGACGATAACCGTAAAATTCTACATGATCTTAATTTTACTATTGAGGCAGGAAAAAAACTGGCTATTGTCGGTGCCAGTGGCTCAGGAAAATCGACCTTAGTACGGCTACTATTTCGTTTTTACGACTTAAATTCGGGTAGCATTACCATTGATGACCAAGATATTAGCACCGTGCAACAGCAAAGTCTGCGTGAGGCAATCGGCGTAGTGCCACAAGATACCGTTTTATTTAATAACTCTATTTATCAGAATATTCTCTACGGTAATACTCAAGCGGATAAGCAAGCCGTGATTGCAGCTGCAAAGCAGGCGCATATTCATGATTTTATCGACAATTTGCCTGAAGGTTATGACACGCAAGTCGGTGAACGTGGACTCAAATTATCGGGTGGAGAGAAGCAACGAGTGGCAATTGCTAGAACCTTATTAAAATCTCCGCCTATCCTCATTTTTGATGAAGCTACATCAGCATTAGATAGCCATGCAGAGAAAGAGATTAACCAGCAACTTCGCACTATCAGTGCCAATAAAACTACGCTGGTTATAGCCCACCGTTTATCGACCATTATTGATGCTGATACTATTATTGTGTTAACTCAAGGTAGAATTAGCGAACAAGGTACCCATAAACAATTATTAGCAAAAAAATCTCACTACGCTACAATGTGGGCTTTACAACAAACGCAAGGAAGCCTCGATGACTAAGCTACTGATAATCCCACTATTATTTTTAATCTCGCTTCCGACTATGGCTGATTGGCAAGTTGAAAGTTTTACTCACGAAGCCACAAAAACTGAAACTCACTCTGCAATGGTAAGAAATGAAGCAGGCTTTGAACTGGCTATTTTCAAGTCAGCTAAAGGTATTGTGTGGTTAGATTTCAGTTTGTCAGACTATGACTTCTCTGAACTGTCACAAAATCAACTACCTACATTTCAGATCGATAATAAAAAACCAGTGCAACTTATTCGCGGCTTTGTTGCCACCATTGTGCCTGAAGATGAAGGCATTAATGCAATTGTAGTCAGTGATGCTGAGACTATTTCAACTGATAAAGATTTTAGCGTAAATCATATTATTTCTGAACGCTTACCTGAGCGGGTTATTGCGCCTATATTCCAAGGGGCTTCTCGACCACATTTTGGAACAGTAGAATCACTAATGCAAGGTCAGCAGATTCAATTCAGCTATGTATTGCTCGATGGTACGGAAGGTAATACATTGTTTACTTTAAAAGGGGCTAAAGAAGCTATTAGCTCTATTCTGCATTAAAAGATTCAGAACTATAGATATTTAATTCCTACATTCCATTCTTAGCAAAACATTATTGTTACGGATAAATTTAGAAAGGTGATTTCTTTGCTTAGTGAAAATAAGTTGCACCACTCAAATAGTCTCAGATGCCACTATCTCTTTTGGTAACCAAGCACTGAGTACCATGATTAACACTACTTAAAGTAGCATTTTGCGTTAAGTTTTTCTTATGCCTAAGAAAGAAACTATTTTCACTTAATCTACCAATAAATTTCCATTTTTTGAATACTTGCTCACGTACCGTAGTACATGTTTCAGGAAGGGTAAATGCCTCGATATAGGACACTTCACAACCAATTTTATCGATGGGCATCGCATTAAATTGGATATGAGATTCTTGATCATGATAATCAATGACACCCACAATCGTGATTGGGTATTTATCTGCATTACGCTTGGGTTGATCAACATATAAGCGGTGTTCATTTTTGCCGATTATCTTCTCGGCCAATGTGATTAATTGCAGCTCACATTGCTCAATATTATTTTCATCCACAATCGCTTTCATTGAGTTTTCTGCATGAACTAACGGTGCTGACATCAGCGCCGCACAAAAACTAATTAATGCTATTTTCTGCTGCATAAGGCCTCTCTAATTAACTAAAGAGCTAGCGGTTTCTTGCTCAGTAAGAGATTCAACGTCCTCTTCCATCATCTGTTTCAACCTAGCAGCTAACTCTATTGGTGTTGTGCTGTGACTCATTGTTCTTATTAACTTACCCGTCTTATCGAGCATATAAAACTGTGATGAATGATCAACATCATAACCATCAGTCTCACCTTCAAGATCTTTGATATCGAAATAAACACCATATTGGCGGGTAACAGCCTTTATTTGTGCCTCAGTACCAGTAACAGCAATTAGGTCATCGTTATAGCGGTGACTARAGTGTGACAACTGCATATCTGTATCTCGCTCGGGATCGACACTGATATAAATAAACTGAACTTGCTCTCTCTGCGTTGCTGATAATTTCTTATAAGCAGCTCTCACTACGCCTATCGAGGTAGGACAAGCATCAWCACAATTGAGAAATCCGAAATATAGAATCCCTACTTTGCCTTTGATATCAGATAATGAAAAAGAGCCTTGTTTTGTTTGCAGGGTAAATGGACCGCCTAATTCATCTATTGAGCGATAAGATTCACCAAATGGTCGTGCCGAGGTATTTAGAAAAAGTACGATCACAATAAGTACTAATAGCAACATTGCAATAACTACGTATTTTCCCATCCGATTTTCATTTGAATTTGTCATCGTAAAAGAAGTGAAAAATAGTTCCTATGAAAAAGTTTGTACTGGATGAACTACATAATCAACTGAAATCAAAACACTAAATACCGTRATGGTAACAATCGAAAAAACAAAAAGCTTACGCCCCCATGCTGATTCTGCTTGTACGTGATAGCCCACTTTAACCAAATAAAGCCAGTATAAACTCATCACGCTAACCGTTAATGCATAAATGTTTCCAGCATAGCCACGTTCTGCGAGCAACAACGCTGCAATTGCAAAAGCAACAATATAGACCATCATATGCTTTCTTGCCGTTTCAACACCATACTCTACCGGCAATACTGGGATATTAGCGGCCTGATAATCTTTAAACCGGCAAATTGCAATGGCATACGAATGGGGTATCTGCCAAAAACAAAAGGTTAGTAATAATATTGCGGCGCCCGCATCAAATGCACCCGTTACGCTAACATAACCAATGACTGGCGGGCATGCTCCAGATAGGCTACCTATCAATGTGCCATGAACCGAACTGCGTTTGTAACGTAAACTATAAAACCCAACGTAAACCAAAAATCCAATCGCACCAAATAACACTGCCATTAGGTTAGTTTGACTATAAAGTAAATAAAAACCAATGAAACCTGTCACGGTTGCCAACAGTAATGCTGAAAACACACTCACTCGGCCTTGTGCAAGGGCACGGTTTTTTGTTCGACTCATTTTTATATCAATATCACGATCGATATAATTATTAAATATACAGCCTGAGGCAATCACTAAAGACACGCCTAAGCTCATAAATAAAAGTAAATAAAAGTCGATATTACCTTGTGAAGCAAGTAATAAACCACTAATCGCAGCAATTAAATTGCCCATGATGATGCCCGGTTTTGTGAGCATCAAGAAATCTTTGAACATACTAAATTAGTGCCCCATCAACAGATTATGGTTTAAGTGTTCAAATATCCATAAGCTGCCAGCGATAACAAATACAATTATGGATACAGCATAAACAGCACTCATCGTAATCCAGCCCTGTTCTGAAGAACCATCCATATGTAGGAAAAAAATCATTTGAACTAGTACTTGAGCAGTGGCTGCCAACGAAATCACAATAACAGTTGCTACGTCACTCCAAGCACCACTCATCACCATATAAAATGGAACAATAGTAAGTAGGATCGATATGATAAGTCCTCTTACATATTCCGCAGTGCTGCCATGTGCTTCGCCAGCATGGGTCTGTTCGTGTTTATTGCTCATTATAATGCCCCTCTTAAATAAACAAAGCTAAATACACAGATCCAGATAATATCTAGAAAATGCCAAAATAAGCTTAAACACGATAAGCGCCTCATATTATCTAGGCTAAAGCCATCGCGATTAAAATGTACAAATAACAATGACATCCATATTATTCCCGCAGTCACATGCAAACCATGAGTTGCTACCAAAGCATAAAATGATGACCAATAGCCACTGGTTTGTGGTGTAGCGCCTTCATGACTAAAGTGCATGAACTCATAAATCTCCATGCCTAGGAAGCCGAGTCCTAACAAGGCTGTAATCAACAACCATGACTTCATCCTTACCATGTTCTGAGCATGGGCACCTAACATTGCCATACCGAAGGTAAAACTACTAAAAAGTAACAGCCCCGTTTCAATCGCAACAAATTTGAGATCAAATAATTCTTTCGGGGTGACTGCACCTGCAAAACTTTGGCTCATAACGGCGTAAGTTGCAAAAAGCGTCGCAAATAACAGGCAATCACTAATGATGTAAAGCCAGAAACCAAATGAAACTAGAACGGTTCTTTCGGCATCATGATGGTGTTCATCATGATTTACCTCTTCATGCTCGCTTAAGACTGATGATGTCATTTATAAACTCTCACTTATCATTATTACTTGTATTTCGATTGGCATTACTACCAGCTACGTCCAGCATTACTCGCTAAGAACTTAGCTTCAATTTCTTCAACTTCTTCCACCTCAACGTAATAATCTTTATTACGTTCAAATGTGTACTTGAACCAAAGGCCAATTACGGTGATAAATGATAGTGCTACCATCCACCAAATATGCCACACAAAACCGAAACCAAACGGTAGCATTAACAGACCCAATACTGGCCCAGCCCATGTATTTTTCGGCATATGGATACGCTCATAGCTCTCAGGCTTTTCATAAGCGATTCCTTTTTGCTTCATGTCTATTAGAGGATCACGGTCATGAATGTGTGGAACAGTACCAAAGTTATAGAATTGTGCTGGTGATGATGTTTTCCATTCTAACGTTCGACCATCCCATGGATCACCCGTCACATCTTTATAAGCCGGATCTTCACGCTTATAAATGCTCCAAGCAATATTGAGTACTGTCAGTCCGATACCCGCAGCAATCAATACCACACCAAACATGGCAATATTAAGACTGAAAATCCAATCAACATTATCAACATAGCTCAAACGTCGTGTCATGCCATCAAAACCAGTGAAGTACATAGGAACCCAAGCAAAGAAGTAGCCAAAGAACCATAAACCACACGACCATTTACCCATCGTTTCATTCAAGATAAAGCCGGTTGCTTTCGGGAACCAATAGGTTAATCCAGCAAAATAACCATAAACAGCACCACCAATAATTACATTATGGAAATGTGCCGGAACAAACATACTGTTATGCAGTACAAAGTCATTGGCAGGAATAGCCAACATAACACCTGTCATTCCGCCAATAGTAAATGTGATTAACATCGAAATAACCCACCACATACTCGCGCTTAATTCAACACGGCCTTTATACATGGTGAATATCCAGTTATATAGCTTCACTCCAGTAGGTATACCGATGATCATCGTCATAATACCAAAGAAGGCATTGACGCTCGCCCCCGATCCCATAGTGAAGAAATGATGCAACCAAACTAAGAAAGACAACACCATAATAGCGACTGTTGCCCATATCAATGAKRTATAACCAAACAAACGTTTACGTGAGAATGTCGCAGTAACTTCTGAAATCATACCGAATGCAGGTAATACTAAGAAATACACTTCAGGATGACCCCAAGCCCAAATCAAGTTAACCCACATCATTTGATTACCCGCTAAATCAGCGGTAAAAAAGTGAAAATCGGCATAGCGATCCAAGGTTAATAATGCAATGGTCACTGTTAAGATAGGAAAGATAACCAATGCGATACCATTTGCACACAATGTTGTCCAGGTGAATGCAGGCATTTTCATCAATGTCATACCAGGAGCTCGCATTTTTAGAATTGTTGCCACAAAATTAAGTGCTGTCAGCATCGTCCCAATACCGGATATCTGCAATGCCCATATCCAATAATCTACTCCGACCCCGGGGCTATACTCTATCCCAGATAATGGTGTATAAGCCAACCAACCTGTTGCTGCGAACTCACCGACAAATAGCGAAATATTCACTAACATTGCGCCCACAACAAAGAACCAAAAACTTAAGGAGTTTAAAAATGGAAAGGCCACATCTCGTGCACCAATCTGTAGCGGTATCACTACGTTCATGATGCCGATCATTATCGGTGTTGCGACAAAGAAGATCATGATCACGCCATGAGCTGTAAAGATTTGGTCAAAATGCTCTGGTGGCAAATAACCACCACCGAACTGATCACTCACAGACATCGCTTGGTGACTTCGCATCATTACCGCATCAGAGAAACCACGTATCAACATAACCAATGAGACAATGACATACATTATCCCTATCTTTTTATGATCAACTGATGTGAACCATTCTGTCCATAAATAGCCCCACCACTTTTTATAAGTAATAAGTCCAACTAGCGCTAAACCGCCTAGAACAGCCATAATCATTACTGGTAATACAATAGGGTCATGAAAGGGAATTACGCCCCAATGTAATTTACCCGTTAATAATGCCGGCTCTTTAATTAAATCACTTTGAACCATTTTGAACTCCAGTAAATGACTCGATAATATTTTTATATTGAAGGGGATCAACCGATGAGAAATATTCTACTGGATGGTCTCTCGAATCTTCTGTCAAAGATTGATATCCATCCTCGGTTAGTTCTGAGTTTGATGCTCGAACTTTCGCAAGCCATGCTTGGTAATCCTCCTCACTGGTCGCTTTTGCAATAAAACGCATTCCAGCAAAGCCATAACCACTATAATTGGCTGAAACCCCTCGGTATTCGCCCACTTCTGTGGCCATAATATTGAGGCGGTTTTCCATTCCCGCCATGGCATAAATTTGGCCGCCAAGCCTAGGAATAAGGAGTGAATTCATCATTGCTTCAGATGTAACAAGGAATTCGACGGGCCGATCAACAGGAAAGGCAATTTCATTAACCGTGGCAATTTGTTCTTCAGGATAAATAAATAACCACTTCCAATTAAGTGCGACAACTTGAATCGTTAATGGTGGTTTATCTGATTCAATTTGTTTGCGAGGATCGAGTGAATATGAGGTGTAAAAGGTAATTACAGAGAGAATAACTACAATGACCGTCGGCACTCCCCAAGCGTACCACTCAATTTTTGTAGAATGGTCCCATTCAGGAGTATATTCTTCATCTTTTTTACTAGTATGATATTTCCACGGAGCCCAGAGTGATAATCCAATTGTTGGGATAACTACAATCAGCATGATACCCATCGTCAGTAAGATAGTATCGCCCATTGCCTTTCCGGTAACACCACTGGAATCAAACAAGGCGGGAATACAACCACTTAATAAAAAGAGGGGTGCTAGCAGGAACGCTAATCGGAACAATTTTTTCTTCATCTGGCTACCTCAGAAATCCACAACCTTAAAAATACTCTAGGCCACTTCAATTCATAAAAGCAATATTTAAAGTAATTATTAAATATTCGGCTAAATATATCTACATATATAAACTATATTATTCCAGCAGCAACTTGTAACCCTATAAATAAAATTAATATTTTATCCACTTAATAGGAAAGTTTTCCACCAATTTGCAAGGATTATACTGGCTAACTCCCTAAAAATATAGCACATCAGCGTAAATCGAATGAAAATTAATCGGCCTGGCACATTCATTCCCCTTAAAACCTACATAGTCGAATTCTAATTACACCACTTTCACAAACCTATTATTAGATAGCAATAATTTTAAAAGTAAGGCTAACGAGGTAAATAAAATATCCTGTAAACAGTCCTTGCACCTTAAAATTAGTGTGGGTATTAAAACTACGATTAGGCTATATCACCTATTACCTCTATATTTACATCTGTTATTTAAGTATCTCTTGTCAAGAATTAAGGTATAGCTTCAACTAGAACGACTATAGAACTCAGTCATTCAGCTTCTGTTCAGTTTTACTATGGCAAACTGTTTCCAAACTGTGTCAAATGACTTAATTTTTAAAGAGGAAATCACTATGAACTATACTAAATCACTTGTTAGTGCACTTTTAGGCGCATCTGTACTTTTATCATCTTCAGTTATGGCAGAAAATCACCTTGTTACAACTGTAGGCCCTAGCTTTAAACCTATGGTTATTAAAATTGCACCAGGCGATACCGTCTCTTGGGATAACATGCTAACTCACATCGTAGCCACTATGCCGGAATATCTTCCAGCCGGTGCTGAAGGTTGGGAATCTGCAATGGGTGAAAGCTTCACTACTCCACCACTAACAGTGGAAGGCGCTTACTTCTACAAATGTACTCCTCATTGGGGCATGGGTATGGGCGGTGTTATTATCGTTGGTAACCCAACTAATTTAGATGATGTTAAAGCTACAAAACCTAAAGGTGCTGCAAAACGTCTTTACAAGAAAGCAATGAAAGCAATGAAATAAACTTCAAGCTTTAAACATTATTGCTTTATAAAGAAAGCCCACTTATTTTAAGTGGGCTTTTTTGATCCATCAAGAGTATCTCTGTGATAAAATAATAGAGTGTTAGTCCGTACTATAAATTTATTTAACCGGATTCATTTTATGAATAGTATCCTTAATGAACTTTTAACTACGGCAACAAACCGTGAGACGAGGGTTACATTTTCTTATTCTGCGCGTCCTCGTCCTCATACAAAAAATAGTTGATATACGCTCATTAATATCAAACTAAATATGTGCCAAAATAAGTTTATTCTTTTGGCTTTGTCCTTACATTTATATGCAAATTTAGAATGTAGCCGTACTTACATTCCTGGGAATAACAGCTAATGGCCAACAGCAACAGACGCTCAATGATCACGGTTTATTCAGATCCAACATGTCCCTTCAGTCATCGAACTAGAATAGTACTTCACGAAAAAAATATTACCGCTAATATTGAAGATATTATTGATGGACAATGGCCAGAAGATGTTGCAGCTGCAAATCCTTATGGCACAGCCCCTATTTTATTTGAAAGAGATATTACCTTATTTGATTCAAATATCATCAATGCCTATTTTGATGAGCGCTTTCTTCAGCCACCGCTAATGCCTTCTGATCCTGCCTCACGAGCCAATGCACGCCTTATGCTTCATCGCATAGATAAAGACTGGTATTCACTTTGGAATGCGCTTACAGGTCTAGAAAAAGGCAAAATGAGTAAAGCGAGAAAAACAGTGCAAGAAGACTTAACTGTCCTAGCGCCTCTTTTTGAGCAATCTGACTATTTTATGAGTAATGAATTTTCATTACTAGATTGTAGCTTAGCTCCATTACTTTGGCGCCTACCTTTATTAAAAATAAAGCTTCCAGCTAAAGCCAAAGCGGTTGAAGAATATGCAGAGCGTATCTTCGCAAGAGAAAGCTTTCAAGCTAGTTTAAGTGACTTAGAACGCCAAATGCGTTAATTAGGACACTTTAAATGACCTCTCAAAAACCCTATTTAATCAGAGCTATTTATGACTGGTTGCTTGATAATAATCAAACACCTTATCTACTGGTGAATGCCACTCTTGATGATGTTCAAGTACCTCTTGAATTCATTAATGATGGAAAGATTGTGCTTAATATTGAGCCTGGCGCTGTGCGTAATTACCACTCTGATAATGACTGGATTAGCTTTTCAGCTCGATTTTCTGGCAAACAAATGGAATTATTTATTCCTATTGCTGCCGTGCAATCTATTTATGGCAAAGAAAGTAATGAAGGTATGTTCTTCCCTGATGATGAACACCCTCCCATTCCACCGAAAACATCTAAACCTAACATCCAAGACAACAATCCCAAAAAATCCAAACGCCCAGGTTTAAAATTAGTTAAATAGTACAGCTTCATTAAAGTAAGTATTTATCCATTCTATAGCGCATTGCCATTCGAGTCAGCCCAAGTTCACGGGCTGCTCGCGATACATTTCCTGCGGTTCTATTTAAAGCATGCTCAATCAAGTATTTTTCAACATCATCGAGCTTCATTGTTTCAATGTTAATAGCGCTGTTCATCGTTGGTATTGCTTGGAGCTCAGCAGGCTTCTTTAGCAATAAATCTTCAACAAAAATAATGCCTTGCTGACACAGCATTACTGCTCGCTCAAGCACATGCTGAAGCTCTCTAATATTTCCCGGCCACGAGTATCTTTTTAATGCTTCAATTGCATCGGCATGCAGTTCAGGAAGCGCTAATCCGTATCGACGCGCTAGCTTTGTAACAAAATGCTCAACCAACAGTTCGATATCACCCCGCCGGTCTTGCAGCGCAGGCAGTTCTAGCTCTAAAATATTTAAACGAAAATAGAGATCTGAACGAAATGTTCCGAGCTCGACCATCTGGGCCAAGTTCCTATTGGTTGCCACTACAAAATGAGCCTTAACACTGTATTCTTTGGTTGAGCCTAAACGACGAACAACACGCCGTTCTAGCACATTCAGTAACTTCGCTTGCAATTCGAAGGGTAATTCCCCCACCTCATCAAGGAATAGCGTTCCTCCTTCAGCAACTTCAATCAAGCCAGCTTTAGCCTGGTGTGCATTAGTAAATGCACCACGTTCATAACCAAATAGCTCGGCTTCAATTAAATCTTTAGGTAATGAAGAGCAATCCACATGAACAAAAGGTTTATTGTTCCATGATCCTAACTGATGATAAAACCGTGCAGCGACATCTTTCCCTGTCCCCGTCTCCCCCGTCAATAATACAACTGGCGGTGTATCAACGGATGCGGTCACTAATTTTGCAATCTGTGACAACTGTTGACGAATAGCCGCCATATTCGGGCTATCGCCAATCATTTTGACCGTATCTGCAGCCTGACTCTCACGGATTTGAGAGTAGTCGAGTTTTTGGTGAACTTCTTTATGTTGTAATACTTTAGCAAGAGTTAACGTTAACTCATCAAGATCAACGGGCTTCTTTAAGTAATCTGTTGCCCCTAGCTTCATCGCATTTACAGCATCATCAAGCTCACCATAAGCAGTCATTACAATTACAGGTAATTCTCGCCATTGAGAGCCTTCTTTGGCTCTAATATCACGTAATAAATCTAAACCACTACCATCGGGCAGGCGAACATCAAGTAATAAGACATCCGGTAACAACTTACCTAATGAAGCCTTTGCTTTAATAATGCTGCCCGATATCTCAGTAGCATACCCTTCTCGTTGTAACCGCTTTGCAACTGACTTCGCAAAAAGCACTTCATCTTCAATTAATAATACAGTTAGCATATTTCTATTCCAAACACTTAACGTGCTATTTTCAAGCTAATCACAWCAGAAGTTCCACCTTCTTTAGGCGTACTATAGATTAATTCACCGTCATGCTGCTTTATCACTTTTAACGCAAAAGGAATACCCAGTCCACAATTCAAGCGACTTGAGTTTTCAACCAAAGGCTGTTCAGATTTCATTCCATAACCTTGATCGGTGATGATTAACAATGCCATTCCGCTGCTCTGTTTATATTCTAACGTAATTAATGTTCCTTCTGCCGATGCTTCCAGCGAGTTTTGCACAAGGTTGAATATAAGCTGCTCAAATAAATGAACATCCACATCAACATTAGCTTGCTCATTCTGCCAGCCTACTCGTTCTAAGCTTATTCCTGCCTCAGCCAACTGTAACTCAATTAAACTCAAGGAATCATCCGCTACATCCGTTAATTTTACTCGAGATAAATGAGGTACTAGTGGGTGTAGATAACTTAATAATGATGTTACCCAGCGTTCTAAGCGGTCAATCGCTGCCATAATATCTGTTAGTGTATCCACCGTCGACTCAGGAATATCTTCATCTTTAGCCACTTGAGCAGCAGCACGTATACCCGCAAGTGGATTTCTAATATTATGTGCCACTAACGGAACAAGTTCACCCAATGCAGCTTGCTTACGCGTCTCGACTAGATCTTCTCGGTTAAGAACTAATTCCTTGGCCATCAGGTTAATCGCTTTTGATAGACGCTCCAGTTCAACCACTCCTGTTTCAGAAATAGAATGCTCAAACTCTCCTTTACTGATCAGTTTCGCGCCTTCAATCACATCTGCTAGAGGCTTAACAACCCGCTGATTAACAAAGCGTCGTGAAATAATTAACAACATAATCGCGAGTAAGATAGGAATAGGAACAAGCCATGTCAATCTGTCACTCCAACGCTGCCTGGACTGATCTAGCTCACTTTTTTTGTATGCTAATAAAGAGTCTAGCAGATGAAAGGCATCCTCAATATGAACAAATGTTTCTTGTTCCAGCTGCGTATCAAGCCCTTCTTTTTGTAAATAGTTCAGACTTGTTTCATTAAAAATGACGACGGTCTCTTGGTAGAATGCATTATATGCTTTCGCAACAGCAGTCACAGCCTGATACTCTTCCTCCTCATCAGCTAGCTCCGCCAACTCAGCTAAGTAACTCTCGATCGTTTTTGTATACTCTTCATATTCATCAGCAGCATCATTATCCTGAAGAAATGATGCATCAAAAACCTCTTTTAACTGCCGATAAACATCACCTCGTACATTTTGTGCTGCTGTATTCATCATACTAATCCGCAATGACTCTTCAGAGCTCTTTTGCCATGATATCGACCATATAACCCCGATAGCAATCGTCACCAGTACCAACAAGAAAAAACTTAACTCATGCAGTAATAGCGCAACTTGTAATGAATTAAATCGTTTAAACATAATTAACCATAAAAAAACGGGCCGAGTAGCCCGTTTAAATTTAAATTAACGCTATAAAAGTTAAAGTGTAGGTTCAAATGAGTCAAAAATAACAGACTCATCCGCTAATGTAGCTTCGCCTTCTTGCCATGTTTTTCCATCAGGAACGACTGTTCGTACTTGGTATATTCCACCAGGAATTGATTCAGATAAGGTGAAAATATAATACTTATTGGCATCAAAGTGAAAGTCAGCCCGGTTCGGATCATTAACAAAAGGCTGAATAATATATTTAACCGCCTGTACCTTTTCGCCTTTATATTCAATTTCTAGCTTTTCTACTTTAATTTGCTTAGCCATTTCTGACTTAATTTTATTTTGAAAATAGTGCCAACGACTACGGCCATTCTTTGCCATATGCCGCTTACCCATTTCTCGCACATCATATTCTAAGAAGAAAACAACAACACTATTCCCCTGTTGATTTTCTCGATCTAAATAAGGCCGATTATGCGCTCCGGTAAAAAACTCAATATGAGTATCTTTTCGGCCGGTATTGCGTAAATTAGTTAATACAACATCAATGGTATCTTCGCGCTCACCAGTGCTAAAATGTTCTTTCTTATATTTATAATGAAGAATGCCCGCCTCTGAAATGTTTTTCAAGTGCGCATTATCAAAAATATCATTCTGAATTTTAGTATAGCCCGCTATAGCATTCGCATTAGAACTAAATAATAGCGCCATGACTATAGTGGCTAATAAGATTCTTAATTTATTTATCATTCTGACCTCAAGTGAGTTGATGTTATGCTAATTATTATACGTGAATCTACCATTATGACCCGACTAGCAGCATTTAAAATCCCCAGTTTTCTCTTTTTTCTTTCATTTATTTTTCTATCAGGATGTAACAATGCCATCCAACCCGAAAACCGTATCTATCAAAAAATAAGTCCCTATGATTATGAAGATACACTAATGAATTTAGATATTGCGATTTCAGAGCATAATTACCGCATTATTCACCGTAGTAATATAGGCCAAGCTATTCGTGACCGAGGAGATAAGGATTACCCTTTATCAACGGTTATTAGCTTCTGCAATATTAGTTACGCAAAAGAAATGATAGAAATAAATAGCGACTTATTGAATGACATGCCTTGCATTGTAACCGTTCAAGAACAGCAAGATAAAGTCATTATTGGCACTAGATTGATGAAAATAAACTCTGCTAATCAGCAACAAAATGAATTTGCACAACGTATCAATAACAACCTTACCTCTATTGTAGAATCTGCTATCGAATAAAGTAATTAACTATTTCTGTAGCTTAGTCGTCATCATCTTTTACTTTACGTTTTTTTCTTGTACCCGGCTCAACATTTTCCAATGATGGAAAGTTATATTCCGCGATAATACTCGCTATATCATCTTTACGTTTCGCTAGAATCTTATTGAGTAACTCTTTCCATGCTTTATCTTGATGGCGCAAGCCTAAAGAAAAATTAAAAATATAATCTGAGCTAAATTCATTTAAAGGTACGACGGTCATATCGACATCAGAGTGATCCGCATAATAAGCGGCTATAGGACCCCAAACAAATGCCACATCAATATTTCCTGTAGCAAGTTCATCGGTGATAATGCGTCCTGCATTTTCCCTAACATCACCTGACATCATTTGGAAATAATCAATCTGATCCTCTAATCCATTTTCTAATAATGTATTGGTCGCCGTTGCTCTATCAAACAAACCGATTCTCAGCTTTTTAGTCTCATTACTCACCTTGGCAATATCGCTAATTTTATTTAGTTCATAGCCTTCACCTGTGCGGTATACCATGGCATCAATTGAACTATAGTAAGCAGTCGTTGGAGAATACAGTCCAGGACTAGCCGGGATACTCATGGCCATGTCACATAAAAATCGTCCTGCTTCATAATCTATTTTTTTAAGCGTATTCCGAGCAAAGCCAATTCGTTGTGGAAACCAATAGTATTCAACAGGAATGCCTAGTTCTTCACCAATAATGGCTGCAATTTTATTATCAAAACCTTCTAATTGTTTATTTGAATAAGGTAAGTTATAGGCATCAGCACAGACTCTAACAGCCGTCTGCCCCTTTAATGGTTTAAATTCTCCAGCAGAGATTGCAACACTTGTGGTGATCATTAAGCCAAATGCTAACGTTGATAATAATTGTTTCAATGCTTTATTCCTTAATTTTAAGTATTTTGTAATGGTAAAACGTTTACTTAAATATAACCAAAAAAAAAGCCCGACACAAGTGCCGGGCTTTCTTAATACTTATTTTTGACTAAATAAATTTAATCAAATGGTCTTATAGGCTAAATACGCTTAAAACACCACCTAAGTTAGTCCAGCTAGATAGACCTTTATAAGCACCTACCGCACCAAGACCATCAGTATCATTTTCTAAGCTAGGTACAGCGATACCGATACCAGCCCAACCACCAATACCTGAAAGGATTGAGATGAACTGTTTACCGTCATGCTTGTAAGTATTTACGTTACCGATAATACCTGAAGCAGTTTTGAATCTCCACAGCTCACGACCAGACTGTGCGTCAACTGCTTTGATGTAACCTTCTAATGTACCGTAAAATACAACATCAGATGCTGTAGCTAACGCACCAGACCATGCTGAGAAACGTTCTGGGTTAGACCAAACGATCTTACCAACACGTGCATCCCAAGCAATGAAGTTACCTAAGTGTGTACCACCTGGAGCAGGGAACATGTTTAATGTTGCGCCTACATACGGTTGACCTGAAGTGTATTCAACTTCAAACGGTTCGTAATCCATACATACGTGGTTTGTTGGAACATAGAACAAACCTGTACGTGGAGAGTAAGCCGCTGGTTGTTGATCT
>NVVP01000082.1 GCA_002402245.1 Gammaproteobacteria bacterium
GAAGGGGCTAGACGGATATGATCATTCAAATCTTGAAAGCGATAACCTAGTTGACTGGTCATGGTGCGTTCATTGTAATCAGCGTAATCTTTATAGCTGYGCCCATAKARTAGCGAACGAGARTAAATGCCRTGATGSTCTTTAATGGCKAAYTGTTTATTTAATGTCAGTTCATAATCTACGCCATGMGCTTTAATAGARTCWGGYAATGTWCGRTCATARAYACAYTGGCCTTGATAGTATAAAAARCAAGTAAARCTCTCTGAMGAYTGGTTGAGATTRTCATTCCATATAGCRCCAAGTGCAAYWGAGCTYGTCCARCTAGTWCGTTGTTCTAATGCYTTAGTRAAATTYATCACYGTRCTRASCACGCCAYTTTCATTRGCATTTGTAGGSTCGAGATGGAGWRATATTTGTTCAAAKACCTGTTTGGCTTCTTTATCYTTATGATCTTCAAAWAGCACSCGTGCTAATTCAAGCTGACCGGGTAAAAARTCRGGGTTCAATGAGAGTAATTGTCGATATTCAGTYTCKGCGAGTTCCATATCACCTTGAACTCTGGCCAAAGCRCCTCGGGCATACGCTAATAATAAGGGATCGGCTTTGGCTAGACTTTGGTACTCATTTAAAAAATAGAGCACCGCCTGCCATTGTTTTTGTTTAATTGACACATAAATGGCACGACCAAGATCATTTGCATTATGTTTTACTGGATAAGGATTACCATTTAAGGTTATTTCTGGCCGGCCTCCTTGCTGGTAATCTTCGTCTTTTAGTAACTTTTGCTGTTCATTATTTTGTTGTCGCTCGAGAGTTTGGTCGATACGCAGACGAGTATCTAAGTCATCAGCTATCACTGTTGAGGTCATTAATAGGCTAATAATTAAACTAATTAGTAATTTAAACAAAGAAGACATAAAACAGACTCATCAATAGGAAAAAGAAAAACCGAGCATGAAAATCATGCTCGGCTTAACTAACACAACACTGTTTTACAAATTAATCCTGAGTACCACCAAATGAGGTGTCAAAGATAGTGCCTGCGAAATCAACCATACCCGCTAGATCTGCTTGGCCATTATAGAACTGACCAGAAACATCACCACCTGAAGCCGAGAAGAACAGAACCGTTGCACTGGCTGTACCCGTACCCGTAATAGATGCATCAGAATTGATCGTCACAGTACCAATATCGACAGAAGATAATGCACTAGACATTGAACCTGTTAATGTTGAATTGTTAAAATCAGCTGTAAATGTTCCACTTAGAGCACCGTTATACCCATCGTAGTAATTGTTAATACCTTTCATAGTATAAGTAACATTAGTACCTGTTGTGCTGATTGATGAATCCGGATTATCACCTGCAAAATAGACTGTACGTGTAGCAGCTAATGGGGAGCCAGTATCTGACCATTCGCCAAACCAAATATCGCTGGTACCTACTTGAGCAAAGTTGAATACACCTAAATCATCATGGCTTGCTGGAGCCCCACTATAAGGGAAATCTAAACTATAAACGCCATTAACAGGCGTGGTGTAATTAGCTAAACCTTGGAAGTCAACCAATAAGCCTGAGAATACTGGAAAGGCAATACCTGTTCTACCAGCGGTATGAGGTGGCATATTGAAATTTGATACACCCACTGTAATATTAGACGTATTAGACGAACCACCTACCACGGTGATTGCTTGCGCCTGACCTGCAAGAGCAAAGGTACTTAATGTAAGTGCAATGCTACTGATTAATTGTAACTTTTTCATTTTATAACTCCAGATCGTGATTACTTATTTTCAAAAGTGAAAATAAGGTGTGCTAACAAAGAGGCCTCTTTGTGTTTTCTGACCGAACGTTTTATTAAAAACGGGCAGTCAAACTCAGTTTTAGAGTGCGACCCGGTGCGGCCAGAGCCGAACGCGTGGCTGGATCAACATAATATTGGTCGCTTAAATTGCTGCCACTTAACTCAACAATAAGATCATCGTTAACGTTATAACGAGCATAGGCATCGACAATAATTACTTCATCCCAGCTATAGGCGGTATTAAAGCTGTATCTGAAACCTGGATTTCCAGGGGTTCCGACATTGTCGATATACCAGTCTAGGTCGTCATTTTCATACTCTTTATAGTAGGTAAAGCGACTTCCTAGCTCTAAACGCCGCTTGAGAAAACGTCCTCCAAGAGACCAATTGGCGGATAGTTTTGGTGTGGCTTGTGCCAATTGGTAACCTCCGGGGAATCCATAGTCAAAACAGGTGGGGATTGGATCATTGTTGGCGCGAAATAAATCAATTGCAGAGAGTTGGGCGGCAGAGTCTTCATCACAAATTTGATTTTGCAATGTGTAATTAACGCCTAATTGGGTGAAATAACGGCCGCTATCATAGCGAAAGTCCAGTTCAATCCCTTTTATTCTCTGTTCATCGACATTATTAAAGGTTAAATTCTCATCTCGTTCAATGACATCTTTGGTGAGATTTTGATAATAGGTTAGTTTAATATCAGCGTATTCAGCATTAGGTAGCCACTGGGTTAAGTCGTGTACATAGCCTAGTTCCCAGTTATAAGCATGTTCTGGTTTTAAGCTAAAAGATCGTGTGTTGGCAGAAAAGCCAATGGTGCTTTCAAACATACTAGGATAACGTATGGCTTCAGCATATTTAAAATAGACCCTACTGTGCTGGGAAATCTCATAAGCTGCGGTTAAATGTGGTACCCAGCCATGGTCTTTTTGTTTTTGTGCCTTTTGTGCCTCGGATGACTTTACTGCTAAGGCTCTACAGGCAGATAAATATGCCACGTTATCTAAACCACCATTAGTACAAGGGTTGGTGGCTCTATCATAATTACCATCAGCATCTGAATACCAATTACCGGCAGCATTTTGTTTTGTTTCAACTCCCGTTCCGATAAAGCTCAGTGCAATACTATTATTAGGATCAGTGTAAAGAGTATCTACTTGTTCTTGAGTATAAAAAAGCCCAACAAGACCTTGTAAAGCAGCAGGAGTAACCCCTAAAGCATTAAGTTCTGTGACACGCTCGGCGTCGGTCCAGGTATGGCTTGTATCATATTCAACCTCATAATGAGTAACATTAAATTGTTTAAATTCAGGGTGATCGGCTAAAAAATCATCCTTAGCCCAATAAGAGGAATACTTCATCCCGCCATTTATTTTTAAACGGTTGGTAGTTTGCCATGCTAGATCAAAGTTACCATCCCACTCTTGCCGACGGCCTGCACGGGGGTAACTATGGTAAGGAATGGTCTTGGTAAATTCAAAATCATCATCTGAAGATAGTTTTTCACGTTGAAAATGGCCACCAATGGTTAAATCTAATTTACGTGATAGGTTCATCTTATTACTAAGCGTCAAGCCAGCACGGGTACTAGTAGAATTAACTGCGGCACCATCAACCAAAGTACCATCTAGTGGGTTTTGATTAGTATCTAGCCTCTGCTGATTAGGAAAGCCGCCCGAGGTATAAGTATCACTTTCGGTATCGGTGTACCAAAGCGTGCTTTGTACGTCTAGCCATTGGTTCTCAACTGGTTTATAACTATAGTCGATGTTATATGCTTTGGAAGTGACTTCACTTAATGGCCATTGCACCTCACCTGCAGCATCCGAACTCACTATTCTTGATGGCATGATCTCACCATAAGTACTATCTGAACGACGGTAATTCAGACTTAGTTTTTGATCCTCCGTAATACGCCAGCTACTTTTTAATAACCACGATTCCATTTTACTTGAAGTATTAAGTACTTCATCACCCGGTTGCCACAAGCTGGCTAGAGCTCTAATTCGATCACGGTATTCTTTTGCATCGGCGACGCTGCTGGAGTAATAATCGGAGTTATTATTACCAGAAAAATAATTGCCGCGTTCACGGTAAGCATAGGCCGCTAAAAAATCAAACTTATCCCATTTTTTGGCTGCTGCTAGTCGATAGGAATAATCATTGCCATTAAGTGGGTTAAGGTCCTTACCTGATTTTGATTCAGGCGTCACTCTAAGCGTTAGATCGTTAAAAGGTGTCCCTAAGTTAGATGGGTAACCCACTACATCTACGGCTAACTCACCAGTGTGTAAATCTGGGACTCGTTCATCAACCGCGTTACTGCTGCCTTCGACTTTTAATTCAATACCAAAATCTTCACCTTCTTCAATAATATCTGCTGGTTGTAAGGTGGTGACTACCATAGCACCACCAATACCACTGTTTACATCACGTTCATTGGTTGCACCTTTGTGGATTTGAATAGAGCCGATAAGGTTGGGATCAATATAGTTACGATTAGTAGCGCCGTTATAACCGCGCCATACGGTGAGCGCTTGTTCTGTACCATCAATAATAACCGGTACACGACCTGGACCTTGAATACCACGGATATTGACATCGAGTGCGCCACTATTGCGGGCTTCACCACTGAATATCCCTGCCATGCCTTGTAGTAGATCTGAAGGGGTGGTGCCTTTGTAACGCTCTATTTCAATTTTACCCATATAGACTGTTGAAGTGTTTTTATCGTAGACATCGTCATAGCCTTGCTCATCACGTTGATAGCCTGATAAGCCGGAGTCTTCAATGGTGAGGGTGGGGATGTTAATGGTATCGAATGTTTGTATGGCTTTGATCACATAGCGGCCATTTTCAAGCTGCTGCGCCGTTAAACCGGAACCCGTTAAAATATGATTTAAGGCACCGTTTAACGAATAGTCACCTTGTACACCGCGGCTTTGTTTGCCTGCGGTGAGTGAGGCGTTAATGGCGAGGTCAATATCTGCTTTAATGGCAAAGTCACTGAGTACTTGATCAAGTGAACCTTGGCTAATTGAATAATGACGTGCCGCTATTTGACTAGTCGTGTCTGCAGCCCAAGATAATGGACTGAATACTGCAAATAGAGCTGTGCTAATCGCTAATTGTATCGCGAGAGTTAGTGATGTTAACGGACGGGATTGTACTGCTTTCATTGTTTAAATTACTCTTCATTTTGTTAATGGTTATATCTTTTAATCGAATGAAAAGTTAAAACCCGTAACTAAATGTTAATAATTCTTATTTTTATTTAAAGGTTAGCTTTAAACGGGAGATATATTGACCCAATAACGAGTAAGTTGCTTGAGCTGGATAGGAAAGCTAGCCTGTAGTTGTTGTAAAATATCGTCAGTATCTTTGAGCGTAAATACCCCAGTTATTAATAAATGTTTTAGTTCGGGGGATATACGTATTAAGCCTTTTCTATAACGACCTAGCTCGTAAATAAAATCGGTTAATGGCATTCTTTTGACCACTAATTTACCTTTTAGCCAACTTATAAGGTCTGGGTTAACAGTTTGAGAGTCTTTAAAATTCTCAGCATTAAAGGCCATACTGTCGCCGGCGCTTAAGCGGGTGGCCGATAGCATATGATGGCCAGTCACTGTAATAGGCTGACCTTGGTATAAACTGATTTGAGTGTATTGGTCGGTATGCCGAATATGAAGCCGGCCTTGTTCAAGTTGAATTAAACCATTCGGAGTTTCAATTTGGTACGGTTGTGAGCCGTGAGAATCGAGTATAAATTCACCATGATTAAGCCTAAATGTATTCGCTGTTGGCATGGTCATCACGGTGGCAGTATTAATACTTAACTGACTATTATCTGCGAGCACGAGTTGTTTAATTTCACCGGTTGCGGTGTTGAACTCAGAATTACCCATTAATTTAGCCATTAAAGGTGMATTTCCTTCRAGTTGATAAATACTGGATGCCATTAGTCCAACMGAGCTGATYCCCATAACACCTAATAGTCGACGCCTTGATAGYTGTCGRCTACGGKTAATAATTTGAGTCGTGTCTKTAGGTACTTGGCCAAAYTGGTCTTGAGCGTTCATTAATTGTTGCCAAGCAGTCTCATTTTGAGGRTCTTCATTTCGCCATGTTTCGCAGGCATRGTGATCTTGGTCTGATGGRCTATCTGACCARAGTCKAGCCATTAAAGAGGCRGCTTGTTGAATGCGTTCAATATCAACATTATTTTKCTCTTGCATCATGARTTRTGYTCAATCATGGCGATGGCACAAGCGGCTAGGCCTCGGGCAACATATTTTTCAACTGATGAGACTGATACACCAATTTGTTCGGCAATAGCACGATAAGTC
>NVVP01000083.1 GCA_002402245.1 Gammaproteobacteria bacterium
ATTTAAAGATGATCGCGATGCAATAGATAGCAATAAACCTCTATTCATTATCATTGAAGATGATGAAACGTTTGCTAAGATTTTATTCGATACTTGTCATGACCAACAAGCTCAAGCGCTGGTGGCCCCCGATGGTGAGACAGGAATTTATTTAGCCAAATCTCATAATGTCACCGGGATCATTCTGGACTATATGCTACCGGGAATGGATGGCGAGCAAGTGATGTTGGTATTGAAATCAGAAGAAACGACTCGAGACATTCCCGTACATATCATTAGCGCCGTAGATGACTTGGTTAATATGCATGACTTTGGCGTGGTGGGGCAGCTGGCTAAACCCGTTAAAAAAGCGGATATATTAGCGGTATTAGAATTGTTGAAATCAGTGGGTTCTGAGCATGAAGACCATTTGCTTTTAGTTGAAGATGATGCCAATGATTTACATGCTCTGCGTACCTTATTTAAAGATGAGGCAATACGAATAAGTACTGCTCAGACAGGAGAAGAAGCAATTCAAATGGTGAGGCAGCAACGGTTCTCAGCAATGATTATGGACCTAGGACTCCCAGATATGACTGGCTTTGAGTTATTAGAGGTTTTGGCTCAAGATAAAGAGGGCTATATCCCCCCCATTATCGTACATACTGGCAAAGAGCTTTCTGATGCCGAATACCTGGAGCTGCAAGGTGTGACAGAAGCTATTATTATCAAATCAGCATTATCACCTGAACGTTTACAAGATGAGGTGCATTTATTTATTGATGCGATACACAACTCCAGTAAACAGGACGTTGATAATGTGGTCAGCGTGGATGCCTCAAATCTAGTAGGAAAAGAGGTGCTTCTTGTTGATGATGATATTCGTAATACCTTTGCTTTGGCTAAAGTAATTAGAAAGAAAGGTTTAATTGTTCATGTGGCCCCAAGTGGTCAAGATGCATTAAATTTATTAAAGCATCAGAAGGCTGATATTGTATTAATGGATATCATGATGCCTGAAATGGATGGCTATGAGGCTATCGGCCATATTAGGTCGCAGAAAAAGCACTTAAATTTACCCATTATTGCGTTAACAGCGAATGCGATGGAAGGCGATAAAGAAAAATGTTTAGAAGCGGGTGCAAGTGACTATTTAACTAAACCTGTAGATGTGAAAAAGTTATTGGTAATGATGCAAATGTGGTTGTAACAAGGACGAGTTTAAAATCAAAAATACTATAATTCACAAGGATGCGAGAGAAGATATAGAACTAGATTTATTTCTTGAGGCATTACTACGTTTCCATGGGTATAACTTAAAACATTATTCGCATGAATCAATGCTGCGGCGAGTCAAAAGCTTAGTTGCTAAACAACGCTTAAATTCAATATCTGAATTGATTCCTTTATTGGCACATGATGAGGATTTTCGAACCCAATCGCTTAATCATTTAATGGTTAATGTATCCTCTTTATTTCGAGATCCGAATGTGTTTGCCAAGTTGAAACAAGAGGTATTTCCTTATTTAACTAGTTTTGCAAGGTTATCTATTTGGGTTGCAGGCTGTGCGGAGGGACTTGAAGCGTACTCTCTTGCCATATTACTAGAAGAGGAAGGCTTGTTAGATAGAACTCAAATCTATGCAACGGATATTAATTCAGAGGTATTAAAACAAGCTGCCTCGGGTGTATTAGTCGATTCTTTAAACGCAGATGATGCTCTTCGTTACAATGAATCATTAGGCAAGTCTAGTTTAAGCGATTATTTCGTGACAGCCTATGGCAAGCAAAAGTTGAAACAAGAGTTATTAGCTAAGATTAGTTTTGAACACCATGATCTTACTCAGCAGGCTCCGTTCCTTAATGCTCAATTAGTATTGTGTCGTAATGTATTAATTTATTTCGATAAAACACTGAAAAATAAAGTAGTTAATACACTGTGGGACTCACTCGATGAAACCGGCTATTTAGTGATTGGCACTAAAGAAAGTATTGAGTATTTAGATATCGATTATGATTATACGGTGACGGATGAAAAGACTAGAATCTATAAAAAAAGTGATTTGAAATAAGGMWAGCAATTTCGATGATTAGGTATATAGTGTAAGTTGTAATAAATTCTTTTTAGTGGCTAAAAATTGATTAGGCTTGCATGTGTTAAAATAGCGGATTGAAATGGAACACCGGAGAGAACAACGTGCTGAATGAATATAACGAACATGTCGAACAACGAGCACAAGAAGGCTTGCCACCACTGGCTTTAGATGCTGAACAAGTATCTGGTCTGGTTGATTTACTTAAGCAAGCACCGACAGATGAATTAGTCGATTTATTAACGCATCGTATACCACCTGGTGTTGATCAAGCCGCCTATGTTAAAGCTGGTTTTTTAGCTGGTGTAGCTAAACAAGAAGTAACATGCTCATTAATTGATGCCGTGCATGCCACTGAGTTATTGGCCACTATGCGTGGTGGATATAATGTTCAGCCATTAATTGATTTATTAGATAATGAACTTACTGCTGCAACAGCAGAAAAGGCACTATCTCATACCTTATTAGTTTATGATGCCTACCATGATATTGTCGAGAAATCAGCCACTAATGCTTATGCCAAACGTGTTGTAGAATCATGGGCTAATGCTGATTGGTTTACTGCGCGTCCAGCATTACCTGAAAGCATGACATTGACGGTGTTTAAAGTAGCCGGTGAAACCAATACAGATGATTTGTCTCCTGCAACAGAAGCGTGGAGCCGACCTGATATTCCATTGCATGCAAAAGCAATGTTGATTAATACAATGGATACACCATTAGACGATATTGCTGAATTAAAGAAAAAAGGTCATCCACTGGTTTATGTGGGTGATGTTGTGGGTACGGGTTCATCGCGTAAATCTGCCATTAACTCGGTGCTTTGGCATATGGGTGATGATATTCCATTTGTACCTAATAAACGCCAAGGTGGTGTTGTTTTGGGTGGCAATATTGCGCCTATTTTCTATAATACAGCCGAAGATTCAGGTGCCTTACCGATTGAGTGTGATGTATCAGCTCTTAATACAGGTGATGTAATTACTATCCGCCCATTTGATGGCCAAGTATTGAATGAAGCCGGTGACGTTATTTCAACTTTTACCTTACGCCCAACAACATTAGCAGATGAAGTGCGTGCTGGTGGACGTATTCCATTGATCATTGGTCGAGGCTTAACAGATAAAGCACGTGAAACATTAGGCTTAGATCCTTCTGATGTATTTGTTCGCCCCGTTGCTCCTGCTGACACTGGTAAAGGTTTTACCCTTGCCCAGAAAATGGTCGGTAAAGCCTGTGCAGTTGAAGGTGTTCGCCCTGGTACATATTGTGAACCTAAAGTAACCACGGTAGGCTCCCAAGATACAACGGGTGCAATGACGCGTGATGAGTTAAAAGAATTGGCTTGTTTAGGGTTTTCGGCTGACTTAGTAATGCAGTCTTTTTGTCATACCGCAGCCTATCCAAAACCTGTAGATATTAAATTACAGCATTCTCTACCTGACTTTATTAGCACACGTTCAGGTGTATCATTACGCCCGGGTGATGGTGTTATCCATTCATGGTTAAACAGAATGGTATTACCGGATACTGTTGGTACAGGTGGTGACTCACATACGCGTTTCCCTATAGGTATTAGTTTCCCTGCAGGTTCAGGTCTAGTAGCCTTTGGTGCTGCATTAGGTGTGATGCCTTTAGATATGCCTGAATCAGTATTAGTACGCTTTAAAGGTACCATGCAACCTGGTATTACCTTACGTGATTTAGTTAATGCTATCCCTTACGTTGCTATTCAACGTGGTTTATTAACGGTTGAGAAAAAAGGTAAGAAAAATATCTTCAATGGTCGTGTATTAGAAATTGAAGGCTTACCTGATTTAAAAGTTGAACAAGCATTTGAATTATCAGATTCTTCAGCCGAGCGTTCTGCAAATGGCTGTACGGTTCATTTAAATAAAGAACCTATTATTGAGTTCTTAACATCGAACATTTCTTTATTGAAATGGATGATTGCTGAAGGCTATCAAGATGAGCGTACATTATTACGCCGAATTGCGAGCATGGAAGCATGGTTAGAAAATCCTGAATTATTACAACGTGATGAAGATGCTGAATATGCTGAAATTATCGAAATTAATTTAGATGATATTAAAGAACCTTTATTAGCCTGTCCAAATGATCCGGATGATGTGAAACCATTATCAGAAATAGCAGGCGTTGAAATTGATGAGGTCTTTATTGGCTCGTGTATGACTAATATTGGTCATTATCGTGCGGCCGGTAAAGTATTAGAAAATCTAGGTAATTTACCGACTAAATTGTGGATTGCTCCGCCGACTAAAATGGATGAGCATCAATTACAACAAGAAGGTATTTATAGTATCTTTGGCCGTGTAGGTGCTCGAACAGAAACGCCAGGTTGTTCACTGTGTATGGGTAACCAAGCACGTGTGGCTGATAATGCTACTGTGGTTTCAACTTCAACACGTAACTTCCCTAATCGCTTAGGTAACGGCGCTGATGTCTATTTATCATCCGCTGAATTAGCGGCAGTAGTGGCCAGTCTAGGTCGGCTACCAACAGTAGCTGAATATCTTGAGCGAGTGGCCGGAATCGAGCCAATGGCGGATGAAATTTATCGTTACTTAAACTTTAATGAAATGGCTAAATATCAACAGTCAGTTAAATAACTTAGCTAACAGTGTTAAATGATAAAAGGCTGTTATCCTGATGGGTAACAGCCTTTTTATTTTAAGCGAGTTTATGTGACAACATCTGTTCAAATCATTCCAATGGCTAATCTGGCGTTAGCTTTTTTACCTGTTATTGCCGTCATATTTATTTTATACCGATGGTCATTACAGGCTAAAAATGCTGCGTATTCTGTCGCCCGAATGCTGGCACAATTACTATTAGTGGGCTATATTTTAGCCTCACTTTTCCAGGCCGAAAGTGCATGGTTAGTAATGGGGGTGATGTTGGTCATGGTCGTCACTGCCAGCTGGATTGCATTAGGCAGTGTAAAGCTATATCGAAAGCCCCTGTTTAAATATACTTTCTGGTCTATCCTCACTGGAGGAGGGCTTACGCTAGCGTTAGTGACTCAATTAGTCATTGATTTAGACCCTTGGTTTGAAACAAAATATATGATTCCCTTAGCAGGGATGATCTTTGCTAATTCAATGAATAGTATTAGCCTTGCTGCTGAACGTTTACAAGCAGAGTTAGTACGAGACGTTCCTTATGATAAGGCGAGATCGATAGCCTTTAATGCTGCTTTTATTCCCATGGTCAACTCTTTATTTGCTGTCGGGCTAGTGGCTTTACCGGGGATGATGACCGGACAAATTTTATCTGGTGTATCGCCCATTATCGCAGCTCATTATCAAATTGTGGTGATGTGTATGCTGTTTGGCTCAGCGGGCCTATCAACTGCTTATTTCCTCGTGTTAAGCAAATCTATATTCACCCTTGAAAAGGGTTTACAGGACTAAAGTATGACTCARAAAATACTCTTAAATGCTGACAATGATATTACCTGTCCTAATTGTGATACTGCTTTTCCTTTAGCCGATGGTTTATCTCATCACTTGATTGAACAGTATGAGAATGAATATGACAGTATGCTAACTAAAGAGCGTGCTGAGTTAGAACAACGAGTGATAAANGAGCAGCAACGAAAATCAGCTAAACAATATCAAAGTCAGTTAGATGAACTAAAAGAACAGCTGCAAGAAAGCAGTGAGCTGCAACAAAARTCTAAAGTGCAATTAGARCTGGCGAAGAAAAAAGCAGCCCAAGGTGCAMGAGAAGARMTYGARTTASAACTGGCTGAGCTTAAAGATGATYTAACKAATAAAGATAAAAAGCTGGTGGAATTTCGCCARGCAGAAGTTGAGTTACGYAAACAAAAGAAASAAGTCGAAGAACAAAAAGMAGAGCTGAYACTAGAAGTAGARCGTAAGCTTGAARYKGARCGWCGAATTATAGAAAATAAAGTRAATGARWCATTYCAACTCAAAGAAGCCGAGTTAAAAAAGAAAATAACCGACGCTCAAAAAGCCAATGAAGAGCTAACCCGTAAACTTGAACAAGGCTCACAGCAACTACAA
>NVVP01000016.1 GCA_002402245.1 Gammaproteobacteria bacterium
ACAAATTACTTGATATTATTTTTTTAAAGAGCGTTTTGTTTCAGTGCAAACACTGCAACAAAGAAGCGAGAATTATACAGCCCTCAGCCAAACTGTCAATCTTTATTTTCTCAAGCCAACCTCTATAAGAGCGTTGCTGCCTCAAGGAAAAAGAGCATTCTACAGCTTATTCCGAGAAGGTCAACAGGAAGTTTTTCCCGTCTTTACCATTAACTATCTAAACGGTTGAAACCTTAGCAAATTTTCTTTTTCCTACTTGGATTATTTGTTGCTCACCGGCTTTAATCACTAAGGTTTTGTCTTGCATTTTCTCACTATTAATCTTCACAGCGCCTTGTTTTATCATTCTTAACGCTTCAGATGTACTTGAAGTTAAGCCAGCCTCTTTTAATACATTGGCAATTGCTAGGCCTTGCGCCCCTACTGTCAGGGTAATTTCAGCCAGGTCATCTGGTATCTGACCTTTCTTAAACTGGTTATCAAAGCCATCTCTTGCTTGCTGACCTAATTCATCACTATGAAAGCGAGCTACGATTTCTTGGGCAAAGTCCTTTTTAATGGTGATTGGATTTTGACCCGCTGCTACATCATCACGCCATTGCTGTATTTGCTCTAAGCTTTTAAAGCTTAATAATTCAATATAACGCCACATGAGCACATCAGAGATAGACATTAACTTACCGAAGATATCTTTCGGGCTGTCATTTATACCTATATAGTTACCTAAAGACTTGGACATTTTCTGTACGCCGTCTAATCCTTCTAATATAGGCATAGTCAAAATGCTTTGCTGTGCCTTGCCATAGGCTTTCTGCATTTCACGGCCCATTAATAGGTTGAACTTTTGATCGGTTCCGCCTAGCTCGACATCAGCTTCTAATTCAACCGAATCGTAACCTTGTATTAAAGGATAGATAAATTCATGAATTGCAATTGGCTGCCCACCTTTATAACGTTTATCAAAATCATCACGTTCAAGCATTCTGGCAACAGTATGCTTAGAAGTTAAACGAATCATGTCAGCTGATGACATTTTATTCATCCAATGCGAGTTAAACACCACTTTAGTTTTAGCTGGATCAAGAATTTTAAACACTTGCTCTTGATATGACTTGGCATTTTCCTTCACTTGTTCAGGTGTTAATGGCTTTCTTGTTACGTTTTTACCTGTTGGATCACCAATCATTCCAGTGAAGTCACCTATTAGAAAGAGTATTTCATGACCTAAGTCTTGAAACTGCTTTAGCTTATTTAATAGAACGGTATGACCTAAGTGAAGATCAGGTGCTGTAGGGTCAAATCCTGCTTTAATACGTAGCGGACGGCCTGTTTCAAGCTTTTCAACTAATTCACTCTCAACCAGTATTTCTTCGGCACCACGGCGTATTATTGCTAACGACTCTTGTACTGAACCCATAATTGTCTCCACATAAAATTTTATTTGCGCGAATAGTATCATAAGATGCACTAACAAAGGCTTCCATTACAAGTAAAATACTGCGAGAATGCTAAGTTATCACTGCTACCTAGAGTTTACTGATGAAACAAAACCGCTTGATTAAACCAAGTAAACGTACAYTTTTATTTTCTAATGCTAAAACGCTAGCCAGCCATCGGCGTAAATTTCTGTCTCTACCTTTACTTGCTATTTCAGGTATTTTCATTACGACTATTGTATTAGCAACTAATAGGCCTAGCACACAAGAAGCTGAATCTAACCTGGTTGCCTTACCTAATTTATCGACAGAGTTACAGCAAATTACAATTGAAAATCCAATTGGTGCCCTTTCGACTGATGCCCCTCAACTGCTTACCTTACCTGTTAGTACTAAGAACACTACTATTGCCCCCACGGTTAATAGTATAGRAGCGCTAGAGGATTCGACCCAAGTATCATCAGACTTAGATGCTAATGTTATCGTTGATAGCAACAATAATATTGGCACAGTTCAATGGCAAGATGTCACCRTAAAATCAGGYGATAACCTTTCTCKCATATTTCCTCGTGTWGGNCTTAKNTGCTCGYGATGTTTATAACGTTGCTCAATTAGGCAAAGCAATCCGACCATTATTAAACCTAAAACCTGGTCAAGTACTACGTTTTGATATTAAAGAAGAAGCCGGTAAAAAATCATTACAACAATTACAGCTTACCTTAAGCCCTATTGAAACAATTACGGTAACAACATCTACAGATGGCTTCACTACTAGCACCGAAACCCGCGAGATTGAATTGCGTCAAGTTCATACATCAGGAGTAATCGAAAGCTCTTTATTCGGTGCAGGTTTAACGGCCGGCCTATCTGATAATCATATTATGCAATTAGCCTATATTTTTGGCTGGGACATCGATTTTGCTCTTGATTTACGTAAAGGTGATACATTTACTCTTATATATGAAGACAAGTTTCTTGATGGTAACAAATTTTCTGATGGTGATATCTTAGCCGCAGAGTTTACCAACCGAGGACATACTTTCCGTGCAATTCGTTACACTGATGACACCGGCTTGAGTAACTTCTTCTCGCCTGATGGTCATAGCATGCGTAAGGCATTTAGCCGTACTCCCGTACACTTTTCTCGGATTAGCTCGAAATTCAACCCTAACCGTAAACATCCAGTATTAAAAACAAGTCGTCCCCATCGCGGAGTTGATTATGCCGCGGCAACAGGTACACCTATTATGGCAACAGGGGATGGTAAAATTGATTTTCGTGGCACAAAAGGCGGCTATGGTCGAACCATTGTATTAAGCCACGGTGGAAAATACACCACGCTTTATGCACATATGTCTAGCTTCAAAAAAGGCTTGAAACGTGGCAGCCGGGTAAAACAAGGCCAAGTTATCGGCTTTATTGGCAGCAGTGGCTTAGCAACGGGGCCTCATTTACACTATGAATTCAGAGTCAATGGCGTTCACCGCAATCCTCTAACGGTGAAGCTACCTAAAGCAGAATCATTAGCTAAAAAATACATGAAGGATTTTAAGCAGCAGTCACTGCCACTATTAGCTCAGCTTGATTCACTAACTGATACTGACCTTGCACTGATTAATTAAGCAAAAAATGGCTTATTTTATTGGTGTTATGTCAGGTACAAGTCTCGATGGAGTTGATGTTGCTATAGTTAACCTTGCGGCAGATGAGAGTTTTCAGTTTATCGCAGCACAGACATTTCCCTTTGCCAAGCCGCTTTATGCACAATTACATCAGCTAATTAGTAATCAAATAGGCTCGCTACAACAGTTGGGCGAAGTAGACACCGCATTAGGCCGACTAATAGGCCAATCAATCAATGCTCTTCTTGCTGAGCATAAGCTAAGCGCTAACGATATCAGTGCCATCGGCTCTCATGGGCAAACACTGTTCCACTCTCCTGAGGGTGAGCAGCCTTTTAGTTTGCAAATTGGCAATGCCAGTATCATTGCTGAGATCACCGGCATTACTACCGTAGCAGACTTTCGCCAACGTGATATTGCTGCAGGTGGCCAAGGCGCGCCATTAGTACCCGCCTTTCATCAAGCATTATTCAACTCAACAGATGAAGGTCGCGTCATTGTTAATATTGGCGGCATTAGTAATATTACCGTACTGCCTAATGACTCATCCGCAGTAACAGGCTTCGATACAGGGCCGGGTAATGTTTTACTCGATCATTGGACTAAGTTACATTTAGGTAAACCTTATGATCAAGGTGGTGAATGGGCAAAGTCCGGTCAATGTAACCAGGATTTATTAACCCTATTACTCGACGAGGCTTATTTTTCTAGATCAATCCCCAAAAGCACAGGGCGAGAATTATTTAACCAGATATGGCTTGATAATAAATTAGAACAATATACTGACAAATTAAGTCTTGCTGATGTTCAAGCAACCCTAACAGAGTTAACCGCACACACTATTGCTCAAGATATAAGTCGTTATGCTAATAGTTGTACTACTGTCTTTATCTGCGGTGGTGGAGCCCATAATGATTATTTATTAACTCGCTTAGCGTGCTTACTATCAAATAACGATAACACCAAACATGTCCATACCACTGATTCCATCGAGCTTAACCCTGATTGGGTTGAAGCATGTGCATTTGCTTGGCTTGCTTACCGCAGTATCAATCACCTTTCTGGAAACCTAGCCGCCGTTACAGGTGCTAAACACTCCGTTGTTTTAGGTGCAGTTTATCCTGCTAAGCTGAGCTAATAAAAGCTAGAGCTCATCTCAATGCAATAAAATGAAGTAATTCATCAGCGTCGTAACAGTCAAACCTTGTGTTGATGCTAATCGCTCAAGTTCATCTTCCAGTGATTCTAATGATATTTCAGTACTGATCGTAGCAAAATCCGATTCATCTGCTAGTAATAAAATATGACCTGCGTAGTAGCGGTTAATTTCAGTAAGCGCCTGTTTAAAGGGTAAGTTATCAATTAATATAGCCCCTTTATGCCAATTTATTTTCCTTGCTATATCAACCGAATACATAATGCTTGGCGGTGTACCTTTTTGATAAGAAACCTCCTCACCTGCATTTAGACTCATTCTATGATCACTCGCCGCAGGGAAGATGTTTTGAGTAGCAAATACATTGTCACCAGGAGACAGCTTACTATCAGCACGATAATAAATAATATCAGTATTCCCCTTTATCGCCACAATATTAGTGCGTTCTAATTTCTGTCTTACAATAAAGGAGGAGCCCATAGAGACAATATCACCGCCTAATGATAAAACTTCAAAAGGGATATTTTGACCATTTTTTATTGCTTCAAACAAGACTTCTCCACGTAATAATCTTATTTTATGTTGCCTATTTGAATAATTGACTGCAATCGCACTATTAGTATTTAAGTGAGCAATAGACCCATCAGGTAAGTTAATACTGCGCTGCTCACCTACTGCTGTTCGATAATCAGCGTAAATGAAGTCTGTTAATTCAGTTTTAAATGTCGTTATAAGTAGGCTGGCGACCACTAATCCACTGCATATTAATGCATAATAACGCACCGCAGTTGGACTTGTTTCGCTTACTGACCTCTGTTTAGAGTTTATCTGTTCGGAGGGGCCAAACTCTCGTAGCTCATCAATACCATCCCAAAGCTGACGTAATTCATCATAGGCAGATTTATGACTATACTCAGATTTATACCACCGCTCAAAGTTCACTAGAACTTCATCTGTTACATCACGAGAAGTCATACGGAGCAACCACTGTTGGGCCTGTTCTTCTACTGTAATATTGTTTTCTGTTTCTGGCTCAGTCATGGCTACTTTACACAGGCTCTCTTAGAATTATTCTAAATATATCACTAGCTCTTTATTATTAAAAACCAAAGAATGAGATCTATGGCTTTTAATAAACTTGAGTTCTATTTTAGAGCCTTATTCATCTAATGATGTTTCATATTCTTCTGCTGATAATAATCCTTCAATATCACTGCTATTATCAGGCTGAATCTTAAATAACCACCCTTCATTCAAAGAGTCTTCATTAATTTTCTCGGGTTCATCCACTAGTTCTACATTTATTGCACTGATTTCACCATTTACAGGCATGTAAATATCAGAAGCGGCTTTAACAGACTCTAGCAACATACACTCTTCTTTTGCAGCAAAACGTWGACCTACTTCCGGCAAGTCTGCAAAAACAAGGTCTCCCAATAAATCTTGAGCATGGTCAGTAATGCCTACCGTTAGTTCGCCATTATCTTCTAATCTAACCCACTCATGTGATGCTGCATATTTTAAGTTACTAGGATTACTCATTTATTTCCGTCCATACAATTCGTTTAATTTTTTCAATTTCATTTTACAGTCTTCACCAACCATATCCCAGTTAAATTGCCACTGCCAATTGTCTTCCGTCGTGCCGGGCACATTCATTCTATGTTGGCCGTTCAATCCCAAAATATCTTGCATCGGAATCACTGATAGTATCGATACTGATGCTAAAGATGCGCGTATCAATAACCAAGGCATCTCTTCTTGTGAATGCCCGAAATACTCATATACCTTAGCTTTAAGATGATCGTCTAGCTCTTCAAACCAACCTAAGGTGGTATTATTATCATGTGTTCCGGTATAGCTCACGCTCTCATGTGTATGCTGATGAGGCAAATAAGGATTGCTGGCATCATCACCAAAAGCAAACTGTAATATTTTCATTCCCGGCATCGCATATTTTTCACGTAATGCGGTGACTTCATCGGTAATGATACCTAAATCTTCAGCCACAAAAGGTAATTCATCAAAATGATTAGCTAGAGATTCAAATAATTCGTCACCCGGTGCTTTAACCCACCGCCCTTCCATTGCGGTTTCACACTCTGCGGGGATTTCCCAAAAAGCTTCAAAACCACGAAAGTGATCAATACGGATAATATCAAATAAGGCTAACTGGGTTTTAACTCGCTTTTTCCACCACTGAAAATCATCATCACTATGTTGCTGCCAACGATATAAAGGGTTTCCCCAACGTTGACCTGTTTCTGAGAAATAATCGGGCGGTACACCTGCCACAGTTTCTACTTGCCCTTGATCATCAAGGGTGAATAACTCGGGAGATGTCCATACATCGGCACTATCATAAGCAACAAAAATAGGCATATCACCAAATAATAAAACACCTCGTTCATTAGCATAGCGTTTTAAATCAAACCACTGCTGAGAAAATAAAAACTGCCCAAAACGACGAATATCTAATGATTCTGCACGCTCATGGCGTATTTTATCTAGCGCTTCTACATCACGGTTGCGTAATTCCTCTGGCCATTGTGACCACGCGGTTGTATGTTGTAAGCGGCGTATTTCTCGAAATAACACATAATCATCTAACCAATCATGTTGATTACAATAATCTGTAAATTCCTGTTTCTCATATGAGGTAGCATGAGCAATAAACTGACGGTAAGCATCCACTAATTGGGTTAAAAATGTATCGCCCATAAAATCTTGGCCATTTGACCATGGTTTGTGTTTAATTCGTTCTAAACAGATCAGCTTCGCATTCGCGGCATGAGCTGATAGACATTGATAAGGTGAGCCATCATCATGTGTCGGGCCCAGCGGTAACATTTGCCAAACAGAGACTCCCGAGTCATGTAAAAAATCAACAAAACGGTAGGCGTCATCACCTAAGTTAGCAGAGGGTAAACTGCTAATGTGAAGAAGTACACCTGAGCGTCGTTGCTCAAATACGTGGGCTTGTTTCATTTGCACATTAATCCTTTATTCTCCACCACGGCGCATGGTGCCACCTTGCTCAATGCCTCCACCACCTTGTGAAACTGCTTCAGCAAGGCTTTCAGGAACCGGTACCCCTAACATTTGATACAAATTAGATAAATGTAAGCGGAATAAACGTTCAAAATCACTGACACTTTCAGCTGAATTATAGTCGCCAAACCACCAAAACCAGTCAGATCCTTCACAAATAGCAAGTTGGCGAAGTAATGATTGCATCATCTGTTGGTCAAAGTCTTGTTCTTTAACAACCTGATCAAAGGTTATTTTAGCCTGACTTAATAAATCCCACGCTCGATTTTTATCTTTATCGCCAATCCAGGTTGAAAAAGAACCATAAACCCAGCTACCTGCTACTAAATGAGGCAAATGAGCGGCTTCAACACCTTGATCTAAACACTCAGAAAATGTAGTTAACTCAAGCTCAGGATGCTCAGCAAGTCGACGATATAAACCTTGTAAGAAATAATAACCATTATATGAGTAATATTCCCATGCATTCTCACCATCAAGAATAACGGATACCACACTATCTTTATCGTCTGCAGTATTAGCTTTAATCGTTAATAAGTGATTAATAAAATCATCAATCGCATCATCAGCACTCCATTTTGTATAGGTAAAACCGATTAAGTCAGATAAACCATCATCCCTAAAGAAGCAGGCAGGGGTTGAATCAGATAAGCGATACGGTTTATGCGTACTTGCCTCCGGCATATCTGACGCATTTAAACTATTGCGTAATACATTTTCCCCTGTGGCCACCCATGTAAAGCCATGTCGAGCAATTACATCTAGGGTTTGTGTTGAGACAGCCCCTTCTGAAGGCCAGCAACCTTTGGGTTTAAAACCAAAATAAGATTCAAATACGCGGATGCCCTCTTCCATATGCCAATGCGCTCGAGCCTCACCATCCGGGTAATTGGTTATTTCAGGCAAGGCTGAATCAGGCATTGCTTCATGGGTGGTATTAATATCAAGTAATAGTGGAATAATCGGATGAGCATAAGGACTCACTGATAATTCAACCTTGCCAGACTCCGCTAACCGTCGATAACGAGGAATCAAGTCACTTAATAACTCACCAATTACCGTCATTAATAAACGGCGATCATTAAAGCTATAGTGCTCACCTTTTTTCATCAAAGCTTGAATTCGACTATCTGTACGACGAACTGACTCACCCATCCATGCTAAGTGATACCAAACCACAATATCAATCATGAATTGGTCATTGATATACGCCAGGCGATCAGGCTCTTCTAAACAATATTTAGCAATAGCCACTATTTTGGCGAAATAAGGAAAAGGGGCAATCAATTTCTCTTCATTTGCCCGTAAACAATCAGAGATTAACTTCTTACGCTCAGCAATACTTTTTGGTTGCAGCGGCGAATCTAACGCCATTAACAATGGGTCTTTTAATCTGCCCGTGCCTTTAAAGCGTAATTTTAATTGTTCATCGTAGTCAGCAAGCTGTTCTATTAAGGTAGGAGCGAAATTAACAACGGCTTTAGCTCCCTCTACATTTTCTAAATGCCATGCCATATCGACATAATCTTTTATAGCATGCAGATAGGTCCACGGCAGTTGGTATGTTCCCCCCATCGGTTCGCTATATTGTGGCTGGTGCATATGCCAGCATAAAACAACTTTTAACTTATCTGACATGGCGATAATTTTGTCCTAACATTTCAGGTGTCACCAATACGACTCCGTTCGGTGAGATTTCATATTTTTCTGCATCAGCAATAGGATCTTCACCAATCACTGTACCTTCTGGTACTTGACAGCCTTTATCTAATACTACTTTGTTCAAGCGACAATTCCGGCCGATACTCACATCAGGTAATACCACACTATTTTCAACTACCGTATAGCTATGCACTTCGACATTAGAGAACAGAACAGAATGTCTCACCGTTGCGCCAGAAATAATGCAACCACCTGATACCATCGAATCTACCGCCATGCCACGACGTTCATCATCATCAAATACAAATTTTGCTGGCGGCTCTTGTGCTTGATATGTCCAAATAGGCCAACTGTCATCATATAAGTTAAGTTCTGGCGTCACACCAATCAATTCAAGGTTTGCAGACCAAAAAGCATCGATGGTACCAACATCACGCCAATAGCCAGGGTCATTACCTTGTACATCTTTATAAGGAAAAGCGATCACTTTATATTTATCAATCAATGACGGAATAATATCGTGGCCAAAATCGTTGGTTGAGCCTTTAGTATCAGCATCCTTGATTAATTGTTCATACAAAAAATCAGAATTAAAAATATAAATCCCCATCGATGCTAAGGCGACATCGTCTGTTCCTGGCATAGGCTTAGGGTTTTCAGGTTTTTCATTAAAAGCAATGATCCGCCGATTAACATCAACCGACATCACCCCAAATGCTTTTGCTTCTTCTAAAGGCACACTTAAACAACCAATAGTCATATCAGCACCTTGGGCAACATGTTCAGCTAACATATCACCATAATCCATCTTATAAATATGATCGCCGGCCAGAATAACGATATATTTAGCACCGTGATTTCTAAGAATATCGAGGTTTTGATAAACAGCGTCTGCTGTGCCTGAATACCAACCTTGTTCTGTTCGCTGAGAAGCCGGTAAAAGCTCAACAAATTCACCTAGCTCACCGCGCATGAAGCCCCAACCTTGTTGAATATGCCTCATTAATGAGTGAGCCTTATATTGGGTTAGAATTCCCACTCGGCGTATACCTGAATTAACACAGTTAGATAATGGGAAATCAATAATTCTAAATTTCCCACCAAAAGGAACAGCAGGTTTAGCTCGCCAATCTGTTAACTGTTTTAACCGTGATCCTCGACCCCCAGCTAAAATAAGGGCCAGTGAATCGCGAGTAAGACGACTAACAAACCGCGTGCTATTATTGTCTGACATAAGGCTTCTCCATTGTCGGTTAAGCAATCAATTTATACTGCTTAATGACTAGCGTGCCACAAGCTGGGCATAGACTTCAATAAAAATTTAAAGGAACTTTTTTATTATGATTTTGGAACATGGATTATCAGAAGATCTAATAAAAATTATTGAAGCTCGCCACCATAATCCCAGTGAAATTTTAGGGCCCCAACGTAAAAAAAACATCACGACTGTCACTCTTTTTTTACCTGATACTAAAAAAGCATGGCTCGATAATGATTTGATTTTAAAACGTATTGAGGGAACGGACCTGTTTCAATGGCTAGGTGACTCAAGCTTATTAAGCTCGCACTATAGTATTAATCGTATTACGCACAGTGGAGATGCGGTTTCATCATTTGACCCTTACAGCTTTCCAATTCAACTATCTGATTTTGATCTACATTTATTTTCAGAAGGTAAGCATTGGCATGCTTATCGTATTTTAGGCGCGCATCCTCATCAAGTAGATGGCATTGATGGTGTACTTTTCGCCACATGGGCACCGAGTGCGCAACGCGTTAGTGTTGTCGGAGATTTTAATCAATGGGATGGACGAAAACACCCGATGCGTGTTCGCAGTGAAAGTGGCGTATGGGAATTATTTATTCCTGGTATTAGCGCAGGTGAAATCTATAAGTTTGAAATAAGAAGCCAAGATGGAACACTCCACTCCAAGCTTGATCCTTATGGTCAACAAGCAGAATTACGCCCCGCTACGGCATCTGTTGTAGCGAAAACAAGCGGACATAAGTGGCAAGATGATGGCTGGATGGAACGACGTCAGCGTGCCAATTGGTTAAATGAGCCTCATTCTGTTTATGAAGTTCATATGGGCTCATGGCGAAGAAATAGTGAAGGTGGATTTCTTAGCTACCGTGAAATGGCTGAGCAGATGGTGCCCTATGTTAAAGAATTAGGTTTCACTCATATCGAGTTATTGCCGATTACTGAACACCCGCTTGATATCTCTTGGGGCTACCAGACCACAGGCTATTTCTCAGCGACAAGTCGTTTTGGCTCGCCTGATGATTTACGCTATTTTATCGACCAATGTCATCAAAATAATATTGGTATTATTTTAGATTGGGTTCCAGGTCATTTTCCTAAAGATAGCCATGGCCTGGCCCGCTTTGATGGTACAGCACTATATGAACATGCCGATCCTCGTCAAGGTGAGCATCAAGACTGGGGCACTTATATTTTTAATTATGGTCGTAATGAAGTCACCAACTTCTTATTATCAAGTGCATTTTACTGGCTAGAAGAATTTCATATTGATGGCTTACGTGTCGATGCTGTGGCTTCAATGCTCTATCTCGACTATTCACGTGAAGATGGACAATGGGTTCCCAATGAACATGGTGGTCGTGAAAATCTTGAAGTCATTGAGTTTTTCAAACATATGAATACCGTATTGCACCAAGAACATCCCGGTTGCCTAATCACAGCTGAAGAATCAACCTCTTATCCAATGGTTTCACGGCCCGCTTATATGGGCGGGCTAGGTTTCTCGATGAAGTGGAATATGGGCTGGATGCACGATATTTTAGAATATATGAAAGAAGATCCCATTCATCGTCGTTATAACCATGACTCACTGACATTTGGTTTGCTATACGCATTCACTGAAAACTTCGTGTTACCTTTTTCACATGATGAAGTGGTGCATGGCAAAAAATCAATGCTTAATAAAATGCCGGGCGATGAATGGCAGCAATTTGCTAACTTACGTTTACTCTATACCTTCATGTTCACCTACCCAGGGAAGAAGTTACTTTTCATGGGTTCTGAATTTGCCCAAGGTACCGAGTGGAACTGTGAAAAGGCCTTAGATTGGTATGTACTTGATTTCCCATTGCATAATGGTATGAAAACATTGGTTGGCGATTTAAATAAACTCTACACTTCTGAGCCTGCACTTTATCGCCACGAGTTTGATCCGCAAGGCTTTGAATGGCTAGATTGTAATGATAGAGAGCAATCTATTATTAGCTATATTCGTAAATCAGAACAAGAGTATGTAATCTCTATTTTCAACTTTACACCTGTGCCACGGTTAAATTACCGTATTGGTGTACCTGAAGCGGGGCAATATCGCATTATTCTAAACTCAGACTCCCACTATTATGGTGGTAGCAATGTTGAAAATAGTGAGACTATTGAAGCAGAAAATAGTCCCTGGTCAGACAAACCTTATTCAATCATACTAAACCTGCCACCTCTAGCAGGCTTAGTATTGCAAAAAATATAAACTAAGGAATTTGGTACAGCTTAATATTTTAATATTGTTCCAAATTAGTTAGATTAGTTTTAAAGCCATACTTATCAAGTATCGTTGGGTAATTTAATTGTAAATCATCTTTTATTTGTGATGTTTCATCAGAAATTTTAGTTTCACCAGACATACTAAATAAACTTAAATCTAATTGAGAGTTAATATCTCCAATATAGGTTATTTGGTTGGCACCGACAGTAAACCCTCCTGTCAAATCCATATAATAGTTTCCAAAAACAATTTTTAGCCACATATAATTACCTTCTGGTAATGCAACAACCTTTAAATCATTAGCTTTAGATAATACAAACTTTGAATATGTTTTATCGCCCTGTTCTTGAACAAAGGTAAACTCTAAATCAGCTAATAGCGGGTTGTCATACCCTTGCCAATTTGAATGAATTTTAGTTACAACGAGTCCCTGAGAGCTAATTAATTCATGTGTATCTGAAATGTTTTTTGTATTACTTACACAAGCAGTAAGAAAAAGTAATAATAAAACTACCGCGATTATTCGTTTGAACATACTCATAAATTACAACTCCTTAATAGTATCAACTGCACTTTATTCATCGGTCATTTCATAAGGGGCAATGTCTAAATGACGTTCATCCATTTCGTAAATGGTATCTGCGGTACCCACAATTAAAGGATCAGGCATACAGGCCACTTTATAATCTTTGTTTGGATAATCAGCTTGGGCTAGTACATGACGAATAGCATTTAACCGCGCACGTTTTTTACAGTCTGATTTAACAACTGTCCACGGCGAGTCTTTGGTATCGGTATAAAAGAACATGGCTTCTTTTGCCTCAGTATAATTATCCCATTTATCAAGTGACGCCAAATCAATATCACTAATTTTCCATTGCTTTAATGGATCTGTTTGCCGAGCACGTAAGCGACGAAACTGCTCATTACGACTAATTGAAAACCAAAGTTTAATCACTTTGGTACCACTTCGACTTATCATCCGCTCAAAGTCAGGGCATTGGCGCATAAACTCTAGATATTCTTGTGGAGAACAAAATCCCATCACTCGCTCAACACCAGCGCGGTTATACCATGATCTATCAAGCAGAACGATTTCACCTTTGGTAGGTAGATGTTGAACATAACGTTGGAAATACCACTGACCTTTTTCACGATCATCAGGCTTTTCTAAAGCAATAACAGGAGCGCCACGTGGGTTTAGATGTTCGGTAAAACGTTTAATTGCACCGCCTTTACCTGCGGCATCTCGCCCTTCGAACACAATGACATATTTTTGCCCAGTTTCTTTAACCCAATGTTGAAACTTGGCTAATTCTATTTGTAATAACTTTTTTTCTTGTTCATATTTCGCCTTTTTCATCATTTTCTTATAGGGATAATTAGCGGTAGGAAATATGCTTTTTTTAGGGTGATTAAGAATTTCCTCAGTAGGCGCTAAATAGCTGGCATGCTCATTCCCCAGCGTTACATTCAGTGAATCTTCTACTTTCGAGGTCATTAATTTACACTCCAATAAACTTAATTCAAAAAATAGCCCTGGTCAATAATGACGAAGGGCTATTTTAATCTTGATTCTATTTGAATCTTAATTGTCTGATTAACTCAATTAATCTGGTTGTGGAGCTATCATGCACAGCAATCTCTCCATCACTTTGCACATCAGGTAAAATTGCTTTTGCCAGCTGCTTACCTAACTCAACGCCCCATTGATCAAATGAGTTTATATTCCAAATAACACCTTGAACAAATACTTTATGTTCATATAAAGCCACTAATTGGCCTAACATTTCAGGCGTTAATTGTGGGAATAACAAGGTATTACTTGGCCGGTTACCTGGAAAGACTTTATGCGGCAATAATGCTTCTAGTTGTTTGCCACTAAAACCTTCTTTAACTAGTTCAGCCCGTACTTCTTCTGCATTCTTACCGCGCATTAACGCTTCTGATTGAGCTAAACCATTTGCAAGTAAAATAGATTGATGGTCACGATCAGGATAATGGCTATTCACAGGTAATACAAAATCAACCGGAATAAGTTGTGTTCCTTGATGAATCAATTGGAAGTAAGCATGTTGGCCATTAGTACCCGGTGTTCCCCAAATTACAGGGCCTGTTTTATAGCTAATTCGCTGACCTTCACGGTTAGTCACCTTACCGTTACTTTCCATATCTAATTGCTGCATATGATTAGGAAAGCGTGCAAGAGAATGATCGTAAGGGACAATCGCGTGGGTTTGTGTACCAAAGAAATTAATATACCAAATGCCTAATAAGCCCATCAGTACTGGCATATTTTCAGCTAATGGCTGGCTACGGAAATGATTATCCATTTCATGGCCACCATCTAGCATGCGTTCAAAGTTATCCATGCCAACATAAAGTGCAATAGGTAAACCTATCGCACTCCATAGTGAATAACGACCACCAACCCAATCCCAAATCTCAAACATATTATCGGTATCAATACCAAAATCAGATACTGCTTCCGCATTGGTTGATACCGCTACAAAATGTTTAGCTACATCTTGTTGGGAGCCTGATTGTAAAAACCATGCACGTGCAGATTCAGCATTGGTTAACGTTTCTTGTGTAGTGAATGTTTTAGATGCCACTACAAATAAGGTTGTTTCTGGGTTTAATTTTTCAAGGGTTGTGCTTAAATCTGTACCATCGACATTCGATACAAAGTGAACGTTGACGCCATCAACACCGTAAGGTTCAAGTGCATCACAAATCATTGCGGGACCAAGATCCGAACCACCAATACCGACATTAACAATATCGGTCATTTTTTTACCGCTAAAACCTAACCATGCACCACTATGTACTTGGTCACAAAAGCTACGCATTTTGGCTAATACCGTATTAATAGCCGGCATTACATCTTCACCATCAACCATAATAGGTGTATTACTACGGTTACGTAATGCAATATGCAGCACGGCACGATTTTCAGTATTATTGATTTTATCGCCGTTGAACATACGTTCAATCCAACTATTCATATCAACAGACTCAGCCAATGAAACCAGCTTTTCCATGGTTTCCTTGGTCACTCTATTTTTAGAATAATCTAATAACAAATCACCACTACTGACTGAAAAATCATGGGCGCGGTCAGAATCTAAAGCAAACTGCTCACGCATAGAAAGATATTTGAGATCAGAATAGTGACGGATTAAAGATTGCCATTCAGGTATATTTATCGGTGTCATAGTGCTCTTCTTATTATATTTATTATTTCAAATAGCTTGCTAGGGCATCCCAAGCGACAGTTTCCTGTTCACCTGTTGCCATGGTCTTTACACCTACCACTCGTTGACTTATTTCATCATCTCCCAAAATAAGTGTCCAACGAGCCTTACTTCTATCTGCACGTTTAAACTGGTTTTTAAAACTACCACCACCACAATGAGTAATGAGCTTTAATTGCGGTAATTGGTCGCGTAATTGTTCAGCCAATATTAAAGACTGCTTAGCCGCTGCATCACCCACAGCCACAAGATAAGCATCAATACTAGGAATTTCAGGTAAGGCATCATTAGCTTCTAATAATGAAATCAAACGTTCGATTCCAATCGCAAAACCAATAGCGGTTGCACCTTTGCCACCTAATTGAGCGACTAAACCATCATAACGACCACCGGCACAAATTGTACCTTGTGATCCGAGTTGATCTGTTACCCACTCAAAAACAGTTTTACCATAATAATCTAAGCCTCGCACTAAACGAGGGTTAATCTCATAGCTTAAGCCCGCATCTGTTAGCGTTTGGCATAAAGTGTCAAATTCTAAGCGAGACTCATCATCTAAGTGATCAATTAATTTAGGGGCAGCCTCATTTAATGCCTGCATTGCAGGATTTTTACTATCCAAAATACGTAATGGATTAGTATGCAATCGACGCTGGCTATCGTCATCTAATTCATCTTGGTGTGCTTCAAAATAAGTGACTAACACTTCTCTGTATGCTAATCGAGCTTCAGTTGAACCTAATGAGTTAATTTGTAATGTTGCGCCTGTTAAACCAAGTTTTTTCCAAATACGTGCCGTCATTAAAATCATTTCAGCATCAATATCAGGGCCGTTAAAGCCATAGGCCTCAACACCTACTTGATGAAACTGACGGTAACGTCCTTTTTGTGGACGCTCATGGCGAAACATGGGGCCCATATACCAAAGACGTTGTGTTTGGTTCAATAAGCCATTTTGCATCGCGGCGCGTACGCAACCAGCCGTGCCTTCTGGTCGTAATGTTAGTTGATCACCATTACGATCGTTGAAGGTATACATTTCTTTTTCAACAATATCAGTAACTTCACCAATCGAACGACAAAATAGCTCTGTTTTTTCAACAATTGGGAAGCGAATTTCTTGATAACCATAACTAGACAATACATCTTTGAGAGCTGCTTCAACAGCTTGCCAATAAGGGGTTACTTCAGGAAGAATGTCATTCATTCCTCTAATTGAACGGATAATATCTGCCACGCTTAACTCATGTCCTTTATTGGTATAATTCTATCGGGATGCGCCACGTTTTGTTGGCGTGCAATTCTCAGGCGAATTTCTTTTTCTAATTCATCAACAAGTGAATCATTACCTAATTTGTGATGGGGTTTACCATCTAAATACATCAAGTTAGGCTCACCACCGGTTAAACCGACAGCAGCAACTTTTGCTTCACCAGGTCCATTTACAACACAACCAATTACTGCCACATCCAATGGTTCGAGGATATCTTCTAGTCGACTTTCCAGTTCATTAACTGTTGATATAACATCAAATTGTTGGCGAGAACATGATGGACACGCAATTAAATTGATGCCTTTATTACGGATTCGTAAGCTTTTTAATATATCAAAACCGACCCGAATTTCTTCTATAGGATCAGCGGCTAAAGAAACACGAATAGTGTCACCAATGCCTTGAGATAACAACATTCCCAAACCAACAGCAGATTTAACTGAACCCGCGCGTAAACCGCCTGCTTCTGTTATTCCAAGATGTAGTGGTTGTTCAATTTGTGATGCTAGCTTTTCATAAGCATGCACGGTCATAAATACATCTGAAGCTTTTAAACTTACTTTAAAATCAGGGTAGTTTAAACGGTCAAGAATATCGATATGACGCATGGCTGATTCAACTATCGCATCTGATGTCGGTTCACCATATTTTTTTTGTAAATCTTTTTCTAATGATCCTGCATTAACACCAATACGGATAGGGATTCCATGATCACGAGCACAATCAATCACCGCTCGAACACGACTTTCGCGACCGATATTTCCGGGATTAATTCGTAAACAATCAACCCCTAGCTCAGCAACACGTAAGGCAATTTTATAGTCAAAATGAATATCTGCCACCAGTGGCACATCAACTAACTGCTTAATCTTGCCAAAGGCTTCAGCAGCATCCATTGAAGGCACTGACACACGTACAATATCAGCCCCAACACCTTGCAATGCTTTGATTTGAGCTACGGTAGCGTCTACATCACAGGTCTCAGTATTCGTCATACTTTGAACAGCAATAGGTGCATCACCACCCACTGGTACATTACCCACCATTATTTGACGGGATTTTCTACGTTTTATCGTCGATTCTTCCGACATTAAAAGTTTTCTCCTAACTTAAACTTAGCCACATTACCTGTCGAATAACTAGAAATATCAACAACTTCATTATTAACCTTAACGCTCACACCTTGCGAATGACCTAATGTCACTGATAAAGGAGCCTTGCCAACTAAAATAATATTACTATTGGCTAGCATTACTTTTTCTAACAATAATTTTCCTGTCGCATCCCTGACTGAAGCCCAACAGGCTTGAGGGAAAGAAAAACTGACTGAAAATGAAGGTATTGCTGCCTCAATAACATCTTCTTCATTCAATTCATTCGCTGTATTCTCATCTATAATTAGTTGAGTTGATCTTAAATCTTCAATTAGCTCATCACTTTCGACTACTTCAATTTCATCTACTGATGAAGTCAACTCATCTGCTTGGCTAGTATCATCAACAGTTGTTATTAACATTGCCTCAGTTTCACTAATCGGCTCCACCACACTATTAACAAATGCCAAACTGTCATCAGCTGAACTCGGTTTTGGCGGTGAACTGGCAAACTGATTAATTTCTGTTGCAGAACTTTGTCCTAGTTTAAGCACATTATTTTGTTGATAAATAGTGCCCGCTAACCCTATCAATAGTAATAGAAAAAATACTGTAAACCATGGGAATGCTTTGGCCTTAGCAACTCGCACAGGTTGTAAGTCAGATCCTTCAGTTTTATATTCACGGTGAAATGCTTGCAACATTTCAGCGGCAGGAAGTCCCAATAATTTCACATAACTAGAAAAGTAGCCGGTTGCATAGGCTCGGCCATGCAATTTTTCCCATTGACCATTTTCTAAATACTCGACATTTTCTTTTAATAACCGTAACTCAGAGGCCACTTCAGCAAGTGTTAATTTTTTTTTCTCTCTCATCGAACGAAGTCGTTCGCCTACAGATACTTCAGGAGTATCAGTCTCTATCACGCTTTCTTCATTCATTTCGGCCATAACTAATAATCACCTCTTATAACTTGAAGTGCTTCATCAGAATCAGGAAATAGGCCCCGGAGCAATGTAATATAGCTGGCTTCGGCATTTTCATCATGTAGATGGTCTTCAACTTTTATTGCTATTAACAATGATTGAGGCGTCCATGCCGCTACTTTTTTGTAACGTTGAATATAAGAGCGGGCTTGCTCATACTCAATATCTAATAGTCGCAAAGATGCGAGCTGTAATAATGATTTACTTAAATTTGGATTTAATTGTAGTGCTTTGCGGAAATAGGTCTCGGCTAAGGTTTGATCCGGAATACGATTCACACATAATCCGGCATTCTCATAAGCTTGCGCCATTCCTGTATAGAGTGGATTTGTAATCGCGCTCAAGAACTCTTGTTCTGCTGCTTGATACTGCTTATTCTGGCAAAGAAATACACCATAATTATTATGTGCTTCTGAATAGTCTGCTTGTAAAGCAATCGCCTTCTTAAAGTGATATTCAGCCTTATCACTTTGTTTAAGCCGTTGATATAGTAACGCTATTGTATTATGAGCACTGGGTAAATTGGGGTTTTGTGTTAATGCTCGCTCTAATTTTTCTAGAGCAACGGCATAACTACCGCGTTGAAGGTAATTTAAACCCAAACGCATATTAATTTCAGCAGCTTTAGAATCAAGAGCAACATTACTCACAGGACGTGTCCCACCTCCTGTTGAGTTACAGCCTAGTAACGTTATCATCGCTGTAATGACCAGCGCTCTTGATATCAAATGCATTAAAATACCGCCGTTTTTTCTTCTGCTATTCGTTTAGTTCGGCGAGTCTTATCTTGAACTTCTCCAGCCAACTGACCACAGGCTGCGACGATATCATCACCACGTGTTTTTCGTGTTGTTGCGACTAAGCCCGTATCAGTTAATATTTTTTGAAAACGTGAAATAACGTTCCGAGAAGAACAAAGATAATCGGTATTAGGGAATGGATTGAAAGGAATTAGGTTTATTTTTACAGGTAAACCTTTCAAAATTCGAATTAAATCTTTGGCATCTTGCATTGAATCATTAATGCCTGCAAGCATGACATACTCAATCGTAATATGGCGACGCTGTTTAACATCGACATAACGTTTACACGCCTCTAATAACTCTTCAATCGGATATTTATCATTAAGCGGTATAATTTCACTACGCACTTTATTATTAGCAGCATGTAATGATATAGCTAAACTGACATGACAATCTTCACGAAGCTTATCTATCATTGGTACCATTCCCGATGTACTCAATGTCACGCGTCGCCATGAAATACCATAAGCTAAGTCATCACGCATTAAATTCATGGCAGAAATAACGTTTTTATAATTGGCTAATGGCTCACCCATGCCCATCATAACCACGTTAGTAACGACTCGATTGCCTTTAGGTTGCTTACCTAATGTCTCATTAGCTAACCATAGCTGACCAATAATCTCACTCGCCGTTAAATTACGATTAAAACCTTGCTGCCCCGTCGAACAGAATGTACACGATAATGTACAGCCTACTTGAGATGAAACACACAGTGTTCCGCGAGTACCTTCTGGAATATAAACCGTTTCAACAGAGTTTCCACACGATAATTTAATAATCCATTTTCGCGTGCCATCTTTTGATAGATGTTCTTCCTCAATGATAGGCGGCGTAATTTCCGCTTTTTCTATTAACTTTTGTCGTAACACTTTGCTCAAATTTGTCATCTCAGCAAAATCTACTACACGATACTGATGTATCCATTGCAATAACTGACGCGCACGAAAAGGTTTCTCTCCTATTTCAGCAAAGAAACCTTCTAGACCTTTTAAGTCTAATCCTAATAGATTCGTACGTGACATATTCTAATTACTTCTTAACGTGTACGTGCGCAAAGTTGATCTTCTGTGAAGAAGTATGCAATTTCACGTGCCGCACTTTCTGCAGAATCTGAACCATGAGCTGCATTTTCATCAATGCTTTCAGCGAAGTCAGCACGGATAGTGCCTGCTTCCGCATCTGCTGGGTTAGTTGCGCCCATTAAATCACGGTTAGTTAAGATGGCATTTTCACCTTCAAGTACTTGAATCATGACAGGACCCGAGGTCATGAAGCTAACTAGTGCACCGAAGAAAGGACGCTCACTATGCTCTGCGTAAAAACCTTCTGCTTGTTGTTGTGATAAATGAACCATACGTGCTGCAATGATGCTTAAGCCTGCTTTTTCAAAGCGTGAGTAAATATCACCGATTACATTTTTTGCTACTGCATCTGGTTTAATAATAGATATAGTACGTTCGATCGCCATGCGTGAATCCCCAATTAAGGTAAGTTAAAAAATCAAGCTATTCTACCATTATGGCAAGCATCGCGTTAATCATAATTTATAACAGGAACTATGAGGAATACACTTTATTTTGGTTTTCATCGCTAAAAGCATTAATATCTGTTTAATTTTGTTATATAGCGAACAGCATTTTAAATGAACTCCACCTTTAAACGTATTGGTCTTTTTATTCGTAAAGATGATCCCGTCATGGAAAATGCGGTCATTCAAGTGACTGAGTATCTTCTAAGCCAGTCATTAACAGTCTTTATTAATGAGCCACAAAGCTTTTTGCCTGAAATAGATGTACTTTCAATTAATGACTTCCCTCAGCACTGTGACCTCACTATTGCGATAGGTGGTGATGGCACATTACTTTCCGCGTCTCGCGCATTATCAGGTTCGGGTCAACCACTTGTCGGCGTTAATATTGGCCGCTTAGGCTTTCTTGCTGATATTACCCTTGCCAATTTAGAACAACAGTTATCAGAAGTTTTAAGCGGCAACTACCGCGAAGATACTCGCTTTCTGATGCATGCCACGCTAATTACTGAACAGGGTGAAAAGTCTGTCGGTAAAGCGATGAATGATGTCGTCGTGCATTCGCATCAAAGCTTGCATATGATTGAATTCGAAACCTATATCAATGGTCGCTTCCTAAATAGCCAGCGGGCTGATGGTCTGGTGATTGCAACCCCGACGGGTTCGACGGCTTATGCCATGTCTGCCGGCGGCCCCATTCTGGATGTTGATTTGAATGCCATTGTGCTTGCTTCGGTGAGCCCTCACACCTTAAGTAACCGCCCTCTTGTGGTTTCAGCAAGCAGTGTAATTGAGATAATATTAAGCTCCAATGGTATGGTCACTTGCGATGGTCGTCCTGGTCATATCCTACGAGAAGGCGATACTATTCGCATTGAACGTCATCCTAGCAATATTAAGTTATTGCACCTAGAGAACCATGACCATTATTCAATCTTACGCGCCAAACTTGAGTGGGGACGAAAACTAGCATGCTAATACACCTGACCGTACGTCATCTTGCCGTTATTGATGATATTGAACTTCAGCTAAATAAAGGAATGACCTCACTAACAGGTGAGACAGGCGCAGGAAAATCAATTTTAGTTGATGCATTAGGTTTAGTTTTAGGCGATCGTGCTGACTCTAAAATGGTGCGTTATGGTTGTGAGCGTGCTGAGGTTTCGGCTAGCTTTGATACCAAACAAAACCATGCCTTACAGCAATGGCTGATTGAACAAGAACTTGATGATGATGAACAATGTCATTTACGTCGAACCATAAGTAATGATGGCCGCTCACGCGCTTATATCAATGGCCGAACAGTTCCTCTCGCCCAGCTACGCCAAATTAGCGAGCTGACTATCGATATTCACGGCCAACATGCACATCAATCATTAGTTCGCAGTGAAACACAACGTATTTTGCTTGATACTGTCGCCAAAACAAAACCCTTGTTAGATGAATTATCTAGTGCTTATAAACAATGGCATTTACTACAGGAACAATTAAACCAAGTTCAACAACAATCAGAACACCATATTGCTCGACTTGAGCTTTTGCAATATCAAGTTAAAGAGCTAGAGCCCTTCGAGTTAAATAGTGACAGTATTGAATCGTTATTAAAAGAGCAGCAGTATTTAGCAAATGCATCCCTATTAATCGGCGGTGCAGAGTCTGGAATACATCAGTTATTTGAACAAGATCAAGGCGCGGCGTATAGCCTTATTAGTGGCGTATTAAGTGATTTAGAAAAACTCACAGATATCGAACCACGCTTTGTTAATAGTGTAGAAATGCTTAATTCTACGCTGATTCAATTAGATGAATGTAACTCAGATTTACGCCATTACCTTGATTCAACAGACATCGATCCTGCGCGCTTAGATGAAGTCGAAAACCAAGTCACTGCACTACATGGATTAGCGCGAAAACATCAAGTTGAAATAGAAGCCCTACCCGCGCACTATCAAGCGCTCAATGATGAGCTTGAACAGTTATCCCACTTAAATGCTAATAATGAAAAACTACAAGGGAATTTAGACAAACAAGAACTTATTTGCCGACAGTTGTGTAAAAAGATCACCATACAACGTGAGAAAACAGCCGCTCCGCTTGCTAAAGAAATTAGCCAGTCAATCCAAGAGCTGGCAATTCCTGGTGGTTATGTTGAGTTTGTTATCAGCCCAATGGCACAGGATAACTTTAATGAAACAGGTTCAGATTCGGTTCAATTATTAGTCTGCACTAACCCTGGGCAACAAGCTGGGGAACTAGGAAAAGTCGCGTCTGGTGGTGAACTGGCCAGAATAAGCCTAGCAATCCAAGTGGTAACAGCAGGTTCACGTAGTGTACCCACATTAGTATTTGATGAGGTTGATGTCGGTATTGGTGGAGGCATAGCTGAAATAGTAGGCAAACACTTGCGTGACTTAGGTTCGACCCAACAAGTCATCTGTATCACCCATCTGCCCCAAGTTGCCGCACAAGCCCATCAGCAGCTTCAAGTCAGAAAGCAGCATTCCGACGGCAATACTCATATTGAAATAGTGCCACTAAGTAATGAGCAGCGTATTGAGGAAATAGCTCGCATGTTAGGAGGGGTTCAACTCACTGAGAAAACCCGCTCCCATGCCGAGGAAATGCTTAATCAAAAATAAGCTATTCGCCGCTACTTTGGCACTCTGAACATATGCCATAGATATAAAGGCTGTGGTCGGTCATTTTAAAGCCCTTTTCAACAGCAATTGCACGCTGACGCTGCTCAATGACATCATCCATAAATTCTGCGATGCGATTACAACGTACACACAAAAGATGATCATGATGGTTTCCGTCTGCCAATTCAAATACCGCATGGCCACCATCAATTGTTAGTCGAGAAATAAGTCCTGCACCTTCAAATTGAGTTAACACTCGGTATACCGTTGCTAAACCTATTTCATTGCCCATTTCTAATAAAGCTTTATACACATCTTCAGCACTCATATGGCGCTGCTCTGAATTTTCTAAAATATCTAATATTTTAATTCGAGGAAGTGTTACTTTAAGTCCTACTTTTCTTAAGTCTTGGCTTTCCATTCTAAAATTGTACCTCGTCGAAACTGCATGATTAGAGTATCATCACAAATTGATAAATAAATAGCGATAACTAATATAAATGAAAAAATTTCTTATTTACACCTTTTCTGTTTTTATCTTACTTCTTTCTGCATGTAATAAAGATAAAATACCCGGCGTTTACCGCATTGATATTCAGCAAGGAAATGCCATCACTCAGGATATGATTAACAAATTAAAACCTGATATGAGTAAAAGCCAAGTCGCTTATGTAATGGGCACTCCGCTGATTATCGATACATTCCATCCAAACCGTTGGGACTATATTTACAGCTTTCATCCTGGAAATGGGCAGCGAGAACAACGTACCCTCACAGTGTATTTTACCGACCAAGAAAAACTAAGTCATCTTGAAGGTAACACGCGTACAGTTGCGCGCGAAGACTTACCTAAAGCAGAGCGTCAGCAAAAAAATGTCGTCGTGCCATTAAAAGAAAAGAACACAGGTTTATTCCAAAGCCTAATGAATACTGTCGGTCTAGGTGATGATGAACCAGAAATAGTCAGTTCAGATACTGAGTCTGTCAAAACTGAGAGCGATGATAAATAGTCATCTATCGCGCTGCAACCATGACAAGGTTAGATTCTAATCTATCTTGTCATGGTTGCCTTTAGCCCTTAGAGTTATGATTCCTTACTAAGTGACTCAAAGGCCCCTGTTTCACTGTTAAAACATAATAGTTCGCCAGCAGCGATATCAAAGTACCAACCATGTAAACTCAAGCTTCCTTGTTCAACTCGCTCACGAATACATGCAAATGTCATTAGATTAGCTAAGGACTGCAATATTGCACGTTGTTCACACGCCTTCAGTTTCTCTTCTCGCGACGCAGTTGAAAGCTTATCCTCGACCCATATTTTTGCTGAGTTTGCAATCGACACCCATGAATGGATGAATTGAGAAGATTGACTACCATCATCATCGAGTAGCGCTTGAATACCACCACAGCTTGCATGGCCCATGATAATGATATTTTCTACTTCTAGGTTATTAACAGCAAATTCTAAAGCGGCACTTGTACCATGGTAAGAACCATCATTTTCACTAGGTGGAACAAGGTTTGCAACATTACGAACAATAAATAAGTCACCAGGATCACAGTCAGTTAAAATCGCGGGGTCCACACGAGAGTCACAACATGCGACCATTAACGTTTTAGCAGGCTGACCATTTTTCATACTTTCATATAAACGGCTATCATCGCCAAAATACTGTTTTTGAAAACGCTTAAAACCATCTAATAATTTAGCTGTACTTGTCATAAACTACAATTATCTCAAAATAAAAAAGGGATTGGTCTTAACTATAAGACTATCTAATAATAAGCACTGGCCACCAATTAAACGAGGCACAAAAATTTAGCTGCAACACTATTATAGTGGCAACAATATTATCATAATTAGAGGGATGCTTGTGTGATGAAAGACTATACAAGCTGGACTTGAATCGACACGATATTAATTATAGTCGTGGATGTAGAGAGATATTGTAGCGGTAAATAATAAGAAGGCTAAAACACTCGTTTTAGCCTTCACTATTTAAATTACTTATTTGCGTTATACCATTTTTTACTACTGGTGCGAGCTGCAACTGTATTAGCTGCATACCACTTTTTCTTAAGGTTCTTTTCACGTACTAGTGCAATATTGGCTTCATACCATTTTTGTTTTGCATTGGCATGCGATGTAGCTGAAATTGTATTAGCTTCATACCATTTTTCTTGTTTTTCTCGAACAGCACGTAAATTAGCTTCATACCATTTCTGTTTAACGTCAGCATGAACATCTGTTTTTTTATTGGCTTCATACCAATGCAAGCCAGAATGAACAAATGGTATTTTATTGGCTTCATACCACTTACCTTGACTTGCCCGAGCAGCTACTAAGTTAGCTTCGTACCACTTTTCTTTTAGTTTTGCATGAACATCTGTTTGTTTATTCGCGTCATACCAAGGTATTGCTTTTTTATTAGCATCATACCAATGTTTGCGGTTTTCCCGAACTGACGCCACGGCTTGTTTTAAATTAGCTTCATACCATTTTTCTTTAGCACTTAAATGCTCAACCAAATTAGCTTCATACCAATGAGACCCTGTATTTTCAGTGGTCTCTTGGCTTTTTTCATACCATGATTTTATGGCTTTCTTAATAGGTAGCGTATTGGCTTCATACCAATGTTTACGGCTTTCTCTTGCTGTCTGTAAATTAGCCTCATACCACCTAGCTTTAATTTCTGCTGTGCTCATTATGTGTACCTCACAAGTGTTTTACTCATCTTCGATACTACATGAGATCAATCCCGACTGACAAGTATTATTTGCAAGCAATTTGTTCTCTATTCAAAGCAGTGCTTTTCCGCCTTAACCTGTTGTAACATCTCTATTTTTTTATCTACACCCAACACTCTTCGTCGTTCTTTTTCTTCAACTAAATTAGAATAGGTTAAATAAAAAACACCCAATAACCCTTTTAAAACTGGGACTATATCTGAAGTAATACTCACAACCGCAATGCGATTAAAGTCATCTTCATAAAAACCTGGCTTATAACTATATTTATAAGGGTATAAATTACGAATAGATTTATCTAATTGCACACAGCTATATTGGTAAAACTCCTCAGTCGCTTCTACAACCGGAGGTTCGAAATAAATAGGCTCTAACGGTATAGGTGGCGAGGTAATGGCAAATACAGGGCTTGAAAATAAGCCCCATGCACTGAATAGAATAGTGAGTAAATTTAATTTAACATTCACAATGATTGATACTCCATAATTTATGTTGTTACTCCTTTATCGGCAAAGAAACGCAAAACTCAACTCCTTGCGACCAATTTTCCGCAACGACATCACCATGATGAAAGTCAGCTACTAATTTGACAATATAAAGCCCTAAACCTAGATGAGGTACCGATGAAGACGTATTCCGAACAGATACCATCGGTTGAAACAATTGCTCCTCTAGTGTGTCCGGTAAACTTATTCCGCTATTTCTAACCCGTAAAGTACATTGTTTATTTTCTTGCCTAAGTATGACTTTGATAGGGGTGTTAACCTTATGAAAATCAACAGCATTAGCCAATAACTTATCGAGCATTTGCACAAGTAGGCCTTCTGCACCATTGATAATGATAGCGTGATCGCCTAATGAAAACTCAAATGTAACCTCAGAGTAAATATCGTTATAAACAGGTGCCAAATTAGTCAATAAAGTGCGAATATCAAAAGGTGAAGAGACTTCCGAACTCATTGTGTGTTCTAAACGGCTCGCTTCGCTCATTCTGGTTACAATACTATTTAATCGTTCAGAGCCCTCACTCGCCCTCTTAATATAAATATGACGATCTACTGGGTCAGCCTCTAGATGTTCTAATGAGGTGCGTATTACGGCAATAGGTGTACGTAACTCATGTGCTAGTCGAGAAGATAGCGCTTCTAAATAATCTGTATATCGACCTAGCCGTTGTAACAATAAGGTAAATCCTTGTCGTAATTCACCTAACTCATCATGCTCAATTCGTGTAGCCATTTTTCCGGATAAACGACCATCACCACTGACTATCTGTGCAACATCACTATTCAAACGACGAATACGAAATGATAAACGGCTAGCAAAACCCAATAATAAAATAATCACTGCAATAAAAGCTAAGGCCGTCGTCTGAAATAAAGATTTAACCGCTTCATTCTTTAAGCCTAAAATAGCATTAGTATTTTGCTCAACAATCACCGCACCCAATACCATCCCATCTATTAGAATAGGCTGGGCAGCCATCATCACTGATGCCCCTTCTTTGGAAGATATTATTTTTTGCACCTTCATTTTCTTTTTTAATAGTTGTTCGAGAGTATCAGAGGATAATACCGACTCTTGATGCGATAATGACTCATCATCCGATTGCGCCGCTTGCAAAAGAAAACCATAGAATAAGTCAAAAATTGATTCCAGCTCCTGATCCTCCATCAATATTTGACCTTGCCCCGCCATCGCAAAAATATTTTCGCTATTATCTACCAACCAAATCCTAACACCTTCGGTGGCCATTTTAGAAAGCATATTAGTTAAGGTAGTCGACGGTAACAGTAAGCGACTAAACAAAGCGTATTCCCTCACATCTCCTAGGCCTATAACCTTTGCTTCTGTTTCATGTTTATCGTAATCAATAATGGCCACTGAAAACTCATTAGTCATCATCGAATTGGGAATATTAAGCTCGATCCGGTACCCATAGGCTGATGATTGCCATGCCGCCTTAATCCCTGGCTGATGTTGAAGAATAATAGGTGAGAGATAGTTACCAATATATTCATAGACATTAAGTTGGCCATATGAGCTACTACTTAATAGATAACGATGTACCCGGCGCTGAGAATCCACCAGCGATAAGGCAAGTCCATCTACGCCATGTCGATCCTGCTGTAAGGGATCGCGAAAAACAATAGAGTCATCTACAACATCTAATAAGACATTTACTGAATTATTTTGGGAAACAACTACATAACGTGCTGATAAGTCTTGTGGATCAAGCTGATTGCCGACACCTAGTTGATTATTCAATGGTATATTTTTTAATCTAGGTCGATAATCCAACCAATCATCTTGATAACCATCAATTCTAATTGGGCTTATCATGGCTACTGCTGCAATAGGCCTGCTTACTGACTCACGCTGTAATAACTGGTCACGACGCAATAACTCACCATGTTGAGATTCTACAAGCACAGTCGTCGCTTGAGCTATTGCCTCCATTGAATAGGCATGTTGTTGCTGTAATAAACCATCTACAGCTTGTAAATAGCGCGCACCTAACCAAGGTAATAATAATAACACCAGTGAAACAATGGCTAGCTGGCTGCGAAGCTTAAAGCGAAACATAATAAGGTGCTACGACTCCAGCCAGCGATAACCTAGCCCATAAACGGTTTCTATTGATGAAAAATCAGCAGACACCGCTTGGAATTTTTTTCTAATACGTTTGATATGCGAGCTAATGGTATCTTCATCAACAAAAATATTGGCCGCTTGCATTAATTGTTCACGTGTTTTTACATGTCCAACAAATTTCACTAAGGCATGGACTAACCAAAACTCAGTCACTGTTAGTGCTACAGTTTGGCCGTCAAAATTAATGGTCATCCGTTCACGATCTAAAGTGAGTTTTCCTTGTTGAATAAGCTCGGCAGTATCGACAGGAACCTGCATCAATTCTAAACGACGAAATAAGGCAGCTATACGTGCTTGTAGATGAGCCAGACCGATATCTTTGGTCAGGTAATCATCTGCACCTAAACGAAATCCTGATACCGTATCAAGCTCACTATCACGCGCAGTGAGAAAGATAATAGGCAATGTATCTGACATTGCACGTAAATCTCGACATAAATCAAAGCCTCCTTCTGGTTCATCTTGTAAGCCAATATCAATAATGGCTAATTCAGGCAAACGTATTTTAAATGCTGCTAATGCAGTACTTCGTCGGTCATAACTTGAAACCTCATAACCTTGTCGAGTCAGCGCTTCCGAGTAGTTTGCTCGAATAGCAGGTTCGTCTTCAACAATTGCAATTCTTCGACCCATAGTTTTAATTTCCTTTGCCTGCCCTTTTTCTGCCACATTTTATCGTTACATCGTCAAAATCGTGTTGTTATTCTGCCATCTCACTAAGGTTTAATAGCATCACTCGGCGCAAAAATGGATTTAAACCCTCTCTATATGCTTACGATTTTATGTCACGGACGACACGCTGAACCAATTACTTACTTAGGAGAATACCATGTATAAACAAGCACTTTATCTCAGTCTATTACTTAGTTCTAGCCAAATGGTCGTGGCCAAAGATTTTTACCAGCCAGAACCACGCCCCCATCACGAAATGACATCAGGTGGTATTGGCTTAGTTCTAGGTGCAATGGCTGGCGGACCTATTGGCGCCTTTATCGGCGGTTCAATGGGAGTGATGACCGGTAACAACCAAACAAAATCAGAAACTATCACCGAACAACACGTATCTATTCAACAATTAGAGGCTGACTTAAGCACATTGATGACTACATTATCTGAAGAAAAATTAAATACTAGAACAGCTCAACATAAAGTGCGTCAACTTGAACAAAACAAACAGTTTTCATCACAACAACACCGTGCTGACTTAATGGCTGTAATTAACAGTTATCAGCTAGACATTCACTTCACCACCAAGAATCACGCTATTTCTGAACACTCGCTTGATGGTCTCAATAAACTAGCTCAATTACTACATGCTAATCCTCATATTAATGCTCATCTTGAAGCGCATAGCGATTGGCGTGGAACAGAGAGTGAGAATTATCTTTTAGCGACCAAACGACTTGATGCCGTTTATGACATATTGCTGCTTTCAAGCGTTGATGATAGTAAAATTATCAGCACTAACTATGGTGAAAACTTAGGGATAAATAAAGGTAGTTATGGTGAAGCACTCTTTTTTGACCGTCGCGTAACCATTACTCTGAGTTACTTCGAATAGTATTACTTACCAAAGTCTTAGACTAACTAAGAGTCAGATTCGTCCGAGTCTGACTCTTTTTCATGTTTATTAACATCAATCCATTGTTGTAATCTTGCAGCCACTGCGGCATTAAAAGATCCTGTTGGATAGTCGCCGTTATCATCCTTACGCCCTATTTCTATGCCTGATAATAACTGTAATGCTTGCTCAATATTATCAACCGCATGAATATAAAATTGTTTAGTCTCCACTGCATCAATAATGTCTTGTTTTAACATCAAGTGTTGGATATTACTTTTAGGAATAATAACGCCTTGCTTTCCTGTCATGCCGACTAACTTGCAGACATCATAAAATCCTTCTATCTTTTCATTGACTCCGCCAATGGCTTGAATCTCACCAGATTGATTCATCGATCCTGTAATCGCCAACGATTGATTTAAGGGCAATTCGGCAATAGCGGACAACAAAGCACATAACTCTGCCGCAGTAGCACTATCACCATCTACTTCACCATAATTTTGCTCAAAAACAAGGCTTGCAGACATCGATAAAGGCTTATTTTTGGCATATTCGCTACCCAAATAGCCACTCATAATCAACATACCTTTGGAATGCAAGTCACCGCCTAATTCGACTTCACGTTCAATATCAACAATATCGCCATCACCAAAACGACACCGTGCTGTTAATCGTGAAGGCTGTCCGAAGCTTAGTTCTCCGACAGATAACACCGATAAGGCATTTACCTGTCCCACTTGTTCACTTGATACATCTATTAGTGTAATGCCTCGTCTAATATCATCATATAAGCTGTGCTTTACTCGGTCATTACGTTGCTCACGACTGTTTAAAGTCTGAATCACATCTTGCCTAGCGATCTGCTTAACCTCACGTTTTACCGCCCAATAATTAGATTCTCGAAGTAGATCAGTCATTCGACCTAGATGCAATGAAAACTCTTGGCTTTCTTCAATACTTCGAGCAGCCTCTTCGATGACTTTTGCCACCGCATCACGCTCTAAATGTAATAAGCCTTCTGACTGCACCGTACTGGCAATTAAGCGCGCATATAACGCATCATTTTCTGTTGTACGTTGCATTTTTTCTTCAAAATCGGCGGCCACTTTAAATAGTTCAGCAAACTCTGGATCATGCTCATACAACTGATAATATAATTCTCGGTCACCTAATAGAATAACCTTCAAATCTAAAGGCACTGGCTCAGGCTCTAGTGATACGGTTGCCGCTAAATTATACATTTGCTCCACAGCATCAAAACGAACCTCTTTCGCCTGTAATGCTCGCTTTAATCCTTCCCATGCATAAGGCTGCATTAGCAGTTGCTCAACATCAAGAATTAAATAACCACCATTAGCACGGTGTAATGCGCCCGCTTTAATTAAACTAAAATCAGTAATTAAAGCGCCCATCATAGCCATGTTTTCGACGCAGCCTAATAAGCTTTGATGACTAGGTAAGTTTTCATAAATGATCGGCGCGCCATCAATATCATGATTATCAACAATTAAATTAATCTGGTAACGGCGGAGAACCGCATTATCATCTACATTAGAAATAATGTCTTCAGCGTTCAAATCTGCCGGTAAAAAAGAAGACACATTATTAATTAAGTCTTTTTTCATGGCATTAAAATAAGACTGTAATTGCTTATTCTTTGGATATGCATTCTTTAAGATTGTTACTTGCCCACTAATAACTTCTGTTGCAACCTCTTCATTAAGAGCCGTTACCTTCGCTTTGTTATCTCGTTCCCACTCACCCAACTCTAATAGAGTATGTTGTAAGTCTTCATGTAATGTGGCAATCGCATGTTCTGTCTTCTCTTGCTCATCAACAGGTAACTGTTCGAAGTCATCTGCTGTCATGGCCTCACCATCACGTTTCGCAGCAAAAGCATAACTATTATCTTGCATACGTAACAAAATAATTCCTTGTCGATCTGCCTCTTTTTGTAAAATGCCAAACAGCCTTACCCGATGTTTTCTTGACTCTTCATCAATCGAACGCATACGTCCACGATAATATTCATCATCAAATACATGAGGTAAATCTTTAGAAAGTTGCTTAATCACCTTTTCAATATCATGGTGAAGCTGCTTACCTTGACCCGCTTCTAATGAGATAACACTTGGCTTTCCAGATTCTGAGAAGTTATTTAAATAGGCCCAATCATTAGCTTTACTTTGATTTTTATGTTCGTCTAGATAACGCTTAACTAAGGTATATTTTCCTGATCCTGCAGCGCCCATTACAAATAAATTATAACCATTACCGGTTATATTAACCCCAAAATCAATAGATTCTAAAGCCCGAGATTGGCCAATAATAGTAGGTAATAGGTCTAATTCTGCCGTTGAGTCGAACTTAAGAGAGTGTGTGTCGCAGTGTTGGTATAATTGCTTAGAACTTAATTGTGTCGTCTCAACCATAGTTTTCTCTAGCCTAATAAGGTGTTTTTAGATTAGGATACCTTAGTAGAACAAAGAAGACTGGATTAAAACAAGCTTTGGAGCGCTCGATTATGATTATTCACCGCCATGATGAACTTCGTAAATTTGCTAGAATGGATATTGATACCGCGATCTCTTATACCATTGAGGGTAGTGGTCCTGAATCTTACTCTGGCCTTAGCGGTGATATTAGTGCGACCGGCCTTTCCATGAAAACAAATAAACTCCTCACTGAAGGCGATGTGATTAAGCTCACCATCGATCCCACGGGAAGTACCTTGCCTCCGTTTGAAGCTGAAGGCTCGGTTCTACGTGTTAGTACTGATGAAAATGACAGGAATTTATTTCATATTTCTGTGACATTAACTCATATCACTTGATATTTAAGAGCTAACTAAGCCCAGCTTTATTAAAAGCTTACTCTTCGATTGAATGAAACATTTCTTCTAATGTTGCCGCTAACTCACGTGGTTGGAATTTTGGAACATAAGCATCTGCACCTACACTTTTGCCCATTGCCATATTAGCTGTTGCCGTTAACGATGAATGCATAATAACGGGTAATTTATCAAAACGAGGATCCGCTTTTATATTTTGGGTTAATACATAACCATCCATCTCAGGCATTTCTACATCAGTCAGCACTGCTTGAATTTCAGTGGTAATCGGTCGCCCTTCTGCCTCACATTTATCCATTAACTTATTTAATAATTCCCATGCTTTGGCACCATTATGTGCCTGCATATGCTTAATACCTAAATGATCGAGTGCTTTAGTGATTTGCTTACGAGCAATCTTAGAATCATCCGCAAAAAGAATAGTGTATTGCTTTTCAGTATCCATTTTCTCAATACCATCGTAGATACTATCGTCGTAAAAGCCACCCGCATCAGCAAGTACTTTTTCAACGTCCATGATCATAACTAAACGCTTATCATCAAGCTCAGAAACAGCGGTTACTAATCCGCCCATTTGCTTTGAAAGTAACGGAGGTGGCTCTTTAACTTGTTCCCAGTTTAATCGTTGAATAGTATCAACTGAATTAACTAAAAACCCCTGAATATGCGTATTATATTCAGTGATCATTAATATTTTAGGTTCCTGTGTCGACCCCAATTTACAAAATTTTTGTAAATTAATAATTGGAACCATTTCACCCCGTAAACTTACCAAGCCTTCAATTCCCTCTGGCATTTCTGGTGCGCGAGTAATGGCAGGAATATTTAACACTTCACGTACTTTAAATACATTAATTCCAAAGACTTCGTCTCGGCCAGTACCATCATTTGTCCCTAAACTAAATAGCAGTACTTCAAGGTGATTAGTACCTGCAAGTTTAGTTCGTTCATCAATAGAATCAATCAATGTAGCCATAATGGACCTTCTTTATAAAATTCAACTAAAAATGTAATAGGTGTTAATAATACTCGCTTTTTATAACAGATAAATAATTTACCTGCACAGTATTGACACTATGACGGCAATTTTTTCCGCTAATACCCTGTTCCATGTATTCACAATACTGTTAACTAAAAGAGTTTCTTGCCCTTTTATCACCTACATTTATTATCAATGAAATAATAAGCAAAAATTAAGCCTGTTTATTTTTTATATAAAAATACCCTATTTTGTAAGGAAATACTGGCTAATTATACTAAAGAAGATAAAATACTCTTAAAACCTCTATATTTACAGTTATATAGAATAAAATACTTATATAGCATGATGCTATTTTAAAAAAGAGATCCAATCTTAAATGACAAAAACAAACGATCCACATTCCAAACGTGAAGCTGATAACTACGACAATCCCATTCCCAGCCGTGAATTTATTTTAGAACTATTAAAACAAAACAATAGGCCCCTTACTCGTCGTAATATCGGAAAGCTACTCGGACTCAAAGGTGACCAAGATGTTGAAGCATTACGTCGACGCCTAAGAGCGATGGAACGTGATGGTCAATTATTACGTAACCGTAAAAATGCCTACGGTATTGTCTCTAAAATGAACCTTGTATCAGGCAAAGTCATGGGCCATCCAGATGGTTATGGCTTCCTTATCCCTGATGAAGGTGATGAGGATTTATTCCTCTCTGATCGTGAAATGCACTTAGCATTACATGGTGACCGTGTTGTTGCCCGCGTCTCAGGCGTTGACCGTCGTGGCCGCAAAGAAGGCACCATTGTTGATATTCTAGAACGCGGTAACCCATTAATTGTGGGACGTTTAATTGCCGATGAAGGTATTTACTACCTAATTCCCAATAATCGTCGCATAAGCCAAGACATTTTGATTCCCCCTGCTGACTTACTTGGCGCAGAAGAAGGTCAAATAGTCKAAATAGAAATAACAGAACATCCTAATCGCCATCGCTCACCTCTCGGTAAAATCGTCAATGTTTTAGGTGACCATATGGCGCCGGGAATGGAAATTGATATTGCACTGCGTGCCTTTGACTTACCGCATATCTGGTCACCAGAAGCAGTAAAACAAGCTGAAGGTTTTGGCGGTGAAATCCCTCAATCATCTTATGAAGGTCGCTTAGATCTACGTGATTTGCCACTATTAACTATTGATGGTGAAGATGCCCGTGACTTTGATGATGCCGTACATGCAGAAAAACTATCGTCAGGAAACTGGCGTTTATGGGTCGCAATTGCCGATGTTTCATCTTATGTTGAATCGGGCAGCCCGCTTGATGAAGATGCGCAAGAACGTGCTACCTCAGTATATTTCCCAAGCCAAGTTATCCCGATGTTGCCAGAAGCCTTGTCTAACGGCTTATGTTCATTAAACCCGCATGTTGATCGCTTATGTATGGTGTGTGAAATGGTTATCACCCCAGATGGTAAAGTAGAGTCGCACAAATTCCATCAAGCCATCATGAATTCAAAAGCACGACTTACTTATACTAAAGTCGCTGCGATGTTAGTTGATAATGACCAAGCCTTACGTGAACAATACAGTGATGTATTACCCGGTCTAGACACGATGTATGAACTATTCCATGCCATGCTGAGTGCTAGAGAACAACGGGGTGCCATTGATTTTGAAATGACAGAAACACAGTTCATTTTCGATGAAAACCGTAAGATTAAAGCGATTGAACCACGTGAACGTAATGATGCTCATCGCTTGATTGAAGAGTTTATGGTCGCAGCCAATGTATCTGCCGCTAACTTCCTAACTAAACATGAATTAGCCGCACTTTACCGCGTACATGACACTCCTTCGCCTGAGAAGTTAACCGGTCTAAGAGAGTTTTTAGGCGAGCTAGGTCTAACCTTAGGGGGTGGCGAAGAACCACAACCACGTCATTACGCTAGCTTATTAAAGAGTGCTCAAAATCGCCCTGATGGTCACCTTATTCAAACCGTCATGCTGCGCAGCTTAAAACAAGCGGTGTATAGCCCTGAAAATGAAGGCCACTTTGGTCTATCACTTGAAGCCTATGCTCACTTCACCTCACCTATTCGTCGCTACCCAGATTTACAAGTCCATCGCGCTATTCGACACATTGTATCAGGCAGACGGAAGAAAACATGGAAAGCGTCTGTTGAGGAAATGACTAGCTTAGGCGACCATTGTTCAATGGCCTCTCGCCGTGCTGATGAAGCAACCCGTGACGTGAGTGACTGGTTAAAATGTGAATTCATGCAAGAACATGTGGGTGATAACTTCCAAGGTATAATTACTGGTGTGACCGGCTTTGGTGTATTCGTTGAACTTAATGACTTATATATTGAAGGCTTAGTCCACGTTACCTCATTAAAAAATGACTATTACCAATTTGATGCCGCAGGTCACAGATTAACCGGTGAACGTAGCCGCGTAGTCTACCGTCTAGGTGATAAAATCAACGTCAAAGTTGTCCGTGTTGACCTTGATGAGAAAAAAATAGATCTGGAATTAGTCGAAAAAAGTTAATCATAGATTTGGGCCTTCATTCTTTTTAGCATGAAGGCCATTTTTTCCTTGACCTAAAAGATAAACGAAGTACAATACACGGCTTAACTTAGTCAGCTGCTTTCATCAGCAAAGAAGTTGTTTAAGTAAATAAAGGCAGTGGTGAGTGTAGCTCAGTTGGTAGAGTCCCGGATTGTGATTCCGGTTGTCGTGGGTTCGAGCCCCATCATTCACCCCACTTTTATTTCTCTGTTCAACCTCCCCTATCAAACGTGAATATTAAGTCTTACTACGGCCCATTTACGCTTTATTCATCATCACGTTCAAACTCTAATGCCATTAAATCGGCATGCAAAAACTCATAGCCTAAAACCGCTTTTACTTTCTGATTGCTGATTATCTTATATGACACTTCATCTGATTCAGAAAATCTCGGTACAGTAGCCCCCATAGCTTTACTTGCCTGCGTATAAAATTCTCTTTTGGTCGGATGCGTATCCGCACAACAATTAAAGACTTCACCCCATGCTTGTTGTTCAATAACGCGGCTAATGATCTCAATACAATCATCGCGGTGTATTAAGTTTACATATGCATCGGGGTAACTAAACACCTTGCCTTGTTTAAAAAACCGACCTGGATGTCGGCTATAACCAATCAATCCTCCGAATCTAATAATTGTCGTATTAAAACCCACAGCATGTCTAAATAAGGCTTCAATGGCTAATAATGGGCTATTCGAAAAGCTTCCCACATCATCTTCTCTTATTATCTTATTGGTATTTACATAAACAGACGTCGAACTAATGAATATAAGGTTCTTTATAGTAGAGCGCTCTATTTCTTCAACTAGCAGACGAAAACCATCGGTGTTTTTTGAGGTAATGTTAATAACTAAACTATCAGTGTGTAAAAATCCTTCAATATTGTCATCAAGCCGATCAATATCCACAAGGAATGCTTCAGTATTATTATCTCTTAACCCTGCTAAGCGACTCTCTGATCGTGTTGATGCTTTAACCACAAAACCTTTTGAGACAAAGTGTTTCGCTAATGGCAAGCCTAGCCAACCGCTTCCTAATAAACTGATGGTTTTCATTATTTATCCATTGCTAAAAGTAAGCTTATTTTTAAATATAGGTATTTTTAATATTTACAATTATGTAGCTTTCCCTCTTACCTTCAATATTATTAGCTATAAGCTAAACTAGCTTCAAAATTCACAAGAAATTCATTCTTAGAAAAACCTATATCCAGTAATCAATTCTCTTCCCCACGAATTAATCGTTATAGAAAATATATTATAGTGACAGAGCATGAATTGATACTCCTATTATCTTCTGACCGATCTACGAACCAAAATTGCTCATAGAGCAACAATACGCACTAATTTAGTGCTTTAATTCCAAAAGTAAGATCTCTAGGCCTCGTTCAATTACGCTGTAGCTACATTTTCACCCTTGGCAAGCTAATTGCTCTCTCCAACTTAAATGTTAATAATTCTTATTTGCTTTATGATAAATACAAATAAAGTTAAGTAGATAATATGGAGTTAATTGGTGTCTTCAATGCCTGAGTTTTATGAGCCTCTATCTGTTCAACAAACAGATAAAGTAGAGGGGTTTTCACCCGATCAAAAGCGTTACCTCGCCGACATGCTAGTTAAACTTAATATTCATTTGGCAATGGGGGCTGGTCCACAAGAGAAAAAGTCAGATGAGGTAGAAACATACTGGGGAACACCCGTTGAAGATCTTAGCAAAGAAGAGCGCGCCAAATATGAGACTCATGTTTTAGATATCTGGGATCAAATTGTTGAGCATAATAATGCCAACAAAATTGCCGAAGGTATTACCCAGTTTATGTTTCGTCATTTTGGCATATTCAATGTTGAGCCAGCTAGTTCAGGTTATATGTGTCGAATGCGTATTCCTTCCTGTAAACTTCGCGGTGATCAACTCTCTCTTCTTGGTGACTTAGCTGAAAAAGTAGCCGGTGGTTATGCCCATGTCACTACTCGTGGAAATTTTCAGTTACGTGAGATAGCACCGAATAAGGTGTTAGATTTATTTGCGGGCCTTTATGATATTGGCTTAAGTAGCAAAGGTGGTGGTGGTGACAGCGCCCGTAATATTACCGCCTCGCCTACCGCTGGTTTTGACCCGCTAGAAGTTATCGATTTACACCAATACGGCCTAGACCTTAGCCACCGGATTCTCAATACGCGAGATTTAAACGGCTTACCCCGAAAATTTAATATCTCATTTGATAATGCTGGTTCAATTTCGTGTGTATCAGACACTAATGATGTGGGTTTTGTCGCCACTCACATCAATGAAAATGACCAAGGCGTAGAACCGGGTATTTATTGTCGATTATTACTCGGTGGCATTACCGGCCACGAAGATTTCGCCCTTGATTCTGGCTTTATTTGTCGCCCTGAAGATACACCTGAAATATCTGAAGCCATTTTACGTGTGTTTGTTGAACATGGTGATCGCACCAATCGTAAAAAAGCCCGACTTAAATATGTATTAGACGAACATGGCTTTGATTGGGTATGTAAGCGTGTTCAAGAAAAACTAGATAGTTTTGGCCGTGGAGTTAAATTAATTGCCCTTGGATCAAAGTTTGATGCACCAAGAGCGCCGATTAACCGCCAAGGTCATATTGGCGTACATCCGCAATCACAAAGCGGCTTCAATTATATTGGAATCGCATTAAAATTGGGCTATTTAAGCCCTGAACATATGCGAGGCCTAGGTGCCATTGCACAAAAATATGGCAGTAACGATGTTCGCCTAACTGTTTGGCAAAACCTGCTTATTCCCCATATCAAAGATGAAGATGTTGAGGCTGCAGTAAAAGAAATTGAAGCGCTCGGCTTAGGTGTTTCAGCCACTTCATTTGCTGCGGGTGCGATTGCCTGTACTGGCCGTTGGGCCTGCAAGCTGGCTAATGCTTATACCAAACAAGATGCTGAATCCATTGTGGATCATTTACAGGCACGTTTTGAGCTTGATCAACCTATTAATATTCATCTTACCGGTTGTCATAATACCTGTGCTCAGCACTATATTGGCGATCTAGGTTTCATAGGTACGGCCGCTAAAGATGGCAGTGAAGGTTATAACCTATTTGTAGGTGGTGGTACCGATGGCGATCAAGCCTTAGCACGATTTTTATGTGGTCCTATTGCCGCACGTAATGTCTGTGAAATATCAGAATCAATTATTAGAAACTATCTCGAGTCTCGACAAGAAGGTGAAGCATTTATTGCTTTCACAAAACGTCACCAGACCTCAGAACTACAATCGATTCTGCTTGCCAATGTAGATGAATCAATACTATAACTATTTGGACTACCTTTTAAATGACTAAATCTTTAATTACTCAGCTTTCATCAGTAATAGAATCACGGGATAAAAATGATACCATTATCAATTTACCCGAAGATGCACCGTTTGATCCAGCACAGCGCCAATGGCTAAATGGGCTTCTAACAGGCATAAGTACCATTGCTGCAGCAGCTCAAGCGGGACCAGAAGAGGAAATATCTGGTACTCCCTTAACAATACTTTATGGTTCACAATCAGGTAACTGTGAAGTATTAGCCAAGGATTTAAAAAAATATTCGGCCAGCCAAGGATTTGAAGCCAAAATTGAAGAGCTAGATTCAAGCTCACTAGCCGCGCTTGCTCAGCTACAACATGTACTAATCATCTGCTCAACCTTTGGTGAGGGTGAGCCACCTGATAATGCCAAAAACTTTTATCAAAGTATCATGGATGCTGATGGTGTCACATTACCAGCCACGCTAAACTACAGCGTATGTGGCCTAGGTGATTCTAGTTACACCTACTTTAATAAATGTGCGATTGATATTGATACACGCCTTGCTGAAATGGGTGCAACGCCGTGCCACGATATTATTTCTTGTGATGCTGCTTTTGAAGATGATTATGCCCAATGGAAAAGTGCCATCTTTGAAACAGACGTATTTGTTGCAGCCGCAGGTAGTAGTGACAGTGCAGCCAGTTCAGCTAACGATGAAATAGCTCCACTCTATACTAAAGGCACGCCTTTCATTGCTAACCAAATAGACTGCAATAATCTCAGTGATGAAAAATCAGCTAAACGAGTTAATCATATTGAAATTTCACTCGCCGGTGGTGGTGAAGATATGCATTATGACGTCGGTGATGCGCTAGGAGTATGGCCATTAAACTGCCCAGAAGAAGTTAATGACTTACTTAAAGCCGGTGGTTTTACTGGCCGTGAAGTGGTGCAGCAAAAAAAGGGTTCTGCATCGTTAAAAGTATTATTAATCACCAAGCTAGATATTCATACCGCTAATGCCAAATCACTAGAAACATGGGGCCTAGAAGATGCACCAGAAGGTTATCAAGTGTACGATGTGCTGACGAATATTAAACCTAAATTAGACCCACAAACCTTTGTTGATGGCTTACGCCCATTACAACCTCGTCTTTACTCTATTGCTTCAAGCCCTAAAAAACATCCGGGCGAAGTGCATTTAACCGTGGGCGAAGTACACTACCAATTATTCAACAAAAAGCGTAAAGGCGTCACCTCAACTTGGTTAGGTAACCGCCTACCTATCGGTAGTAATATGGGCGTTTATATTCAAGCCTCTGCCCATTTCCACATTACCAGTAATGATGAAGCTCCGGTAATCATGATTGGTCCAGGAACAGGAATCGCCCCCTTCCGTGCATTTTTAGAAGAACGTGAAATGCGTGAAGCGAAAGGTGACAACTGGTTATTCTTTGGCGACCAACACGAAAAAACAGACTACCTCTACCGTGATGAAATAACAGCATGGCAACAAAGCGGCGTATTAAATAAGCTAAGCTTAGCGTGGTCACGCGACACCGATAAAAAAGTCTATGTACAAACCCTGATCCACGAACAAGGCGAAGACTTTTTCAAATGGCTTGAACAAGGCGCTTATATTTATATCTGTGGTGATGCCTCACGCATGGCAGCCGATGTAGACACCGCTATCCGCGATGTTATCTGCGAACACGGTAATACCGATGCCGATGGAGCGAGTGCCTATATGGACAAACTAGTAGCTGAACATCGTTATCAGCGAGATGTTTACTAAGTTTAGGCCCTAAAACAATAAAACATCCGTTTTAGGCTGGCAACTGATGGGGAGTTTTCCCCAACAGTTTCCTTCAATAGCATTGTGTTGTTATGCATTATTTTTGTAATAGCATACCCACTTCTTTACTTATATGATTATGGATTTTTACTCTTTCGAAAACAGTATATCCAAATGAATCTTTAGGCTGTGTGCTTGCCCCTTTATCAAGTAAATAACGCACACATTCAGGGTTATCTTTCATTACACAATAATGAAGCGCTGTTTCAGGGTATTGACTATCATTGAATGCATTGATGTCAGCACCATTCTCAAGTAGTGACGTCGCGATATCATATTTACCCCAAGCCACCGACTGATAAAACACTGACCTTCCATTCTCATCATTTGTATTTGGATTCGCTTTTAAACTTAAAAGCTTGCTGACCAGAAGAGGCTTATCTTTACTTGCAGCCCAAAACAATGCTGTTTTACCCCAATTATCTTTAAGCTCTAAATCCTTACCCTCAGTAGCATATTGAGATATTTTATTAATATCTTGCTCCCGTACAAGACAATGCAATGGCATGGTTTCACAATTAAGCTCAGACTTTTCTCGTAATTTAGCAAAGTTGTGATTTTCTGTAGCGAGATAAATATGAGGCATCGCAAAAAATAACAGCACCAGTAGCGTAACGACTATAACCACACCTACCAGTACTCCTTTTACAAAGCTACCAGTGTTAATTTTTAACATAGACATCCCTTACTCAGTAGTAAATTTCTGGGTGTACATTTTGCGTTAGAGTAACTTATTAGTCATTGTTATCACCAATGTCTTGCCTCATTTTACGACCACCTACAGGAGTAAGCCCATTTTTTTGATAAAAATTTAATGTTCTCTCAAATTCCGGTAAAGGCGGAGTACATAACTCGATGCATGACCAATTATGATTTAAGCCGTAATCCTTAACTTGCTGCATTAATTTAGAGCCAACCCCAGTTGTTCTATATTCAGGTAATACATAGAACTCTTGAATTAATCCAATCTTACCACCAGCATATAATGCATATGTTTCTGTAATTGTTGCCACTGCAATGGCCTTATTATCAGAAAAGGCTAATATTGCAGCATAATGTCCCTCATTAAATAACTTTCGATAACGTTGAACGGTAGAGTCTAGATCAATATTAAAGTGTTTAACATGGGTTAACTCACATATCTCAGTTGTGAGCTGAATGACTAAAGAGCCTATAAGCTCTGAATCATTTAATGTTGCTTCAATAAATTTTAATTTCATAGTTAACTCTAATTGATACCTAACTTGCTTAATAACAAGAACAGTAATTCTCAGTATTATCTATGACATACGCACATTTATTTTTTCAAGCAAGGTCTCTCTTCCCCTCTTACTTCTTCAACATATCTCGTATATTGCCTAAATGGGCTTTGCCTCGTTCTTTGCGTTCTTCAGGATCTACAGCTGATTTTTCACTGGTCCAGATTAAGT
>NVVP01000017.1 GCA_002402245.1 Gammaproteobacteria bacterium
ATATGATCTGCTTGAGCAATTTCATTTTTAGTTCGTCGAATGCCTTCTTGCTCAACCACATCGGTTGAATCATGCAGGCCCGCTGTATCAGAAATACGTAGAGGCAAACCACCAAGATGAATTTGTTCACGCAGAATGTCACGTGTTGTGCCCGCGACATCAGTGACAATAGCGGCATCATGGCCTGCTAACTGATTATGTAAGCTCGACTTGCCGGCATTAGGCTGCCCAGCTAATACAACACTCATACCTTCACGTAATAATCGTCCTTGCTGAGCACTTTGACTAATGCCTTCAACAACCAGCAAAAGATCTTGTAACTGTTTATCTACTGCCGCTTCTGCTAAGAAATCAATTTCTTCATCAGCAAAATCAATTGAGGCTTCAACATACATTCTCAACTCAGTTAATTGCTTAAGTAGATCATTAACCCGATCAGAGAACACACCTTGCAACGATCGCATCGCACTACGCGCAGCTTGTTCGGTGGAGCTATCGATTAAATCAGCTACTGCTTCAGCCTGTGCTAAATCCATTTTATTATTTAAAAAGGCACGCTCAGAAAACTCGCCAGGCCTTGCCATGCGAGCACCTAATTCAACAGCACGTTGGCACAGTCTTGCTAAGACTACAGGGCTACCATGGCCTTGTAGCTCAATAACATCTTCCCCAGTAAATGAAGCAGGGTTCGGAAAGAAGATTACAATACCGCTATCAATAATTTCAGCATCAGCTGCTCGGAAATGACTAAATTGAGCAAACCGAGGCTCCGGTAAGCGACCACAGATCGCTGTGGCTATCTGTGCACTGCTATCACCGGATAAACGGACTACACCAACACCACCTCGGCCAGGGGCTGTCGCAATGGCAACAATCGTTTCCATTACAGCTTATAACGCATCGAGCTTACGCGTGATATTCCACTGCTGTGCAATCGATAATAAGTTATTCACTACCCAGTACAACACTAAACCTGRTGGGAAGAAGGCAAAGAAAACGGTAAAGATAATCGGGAATGCTTTCATCACCATCGCTTGAGCAGGATCTTGTGGTGCAGGGTTTAATTTCTGCTGGAAGAACATACTTAAGCCAAATAATACCGGCAGAATAAAGTAAGGATCCATCGCGGTTAAATCTTGCAACCAAAAGATAAACGGCGCTTGGCGTAATTCAATACTTTCTACTAACACCCAATAGAATGCTAAGAATACCGGCATTTGCACTAACATCGGTAAACAACCACCTAATGGATTAATTTTTTCAGTGCGGTATAAATCCATCATACCTTTATTAAACGCTTGCTTGTCATCACCGTGACGCTCTTTTAAAGCGGCCAATTTAGGGGTTAACTTACGCATTGATGCCATTGAATGGTAGCTTTTTGCCGATAGTCGATAAAAAGCCAGCTTAATCAAAACCGTTAAAAATACGATTGACCAGCCCCAGTTATTTGTCAGCTTATGAATCCATTCCATGACAAAGAATAATGGCTGAGAAATAATAGTTAACTTGCCATAATCAACCGTTAAGTCTAAATGCTCAGCAACTTTTTCTAAACGTTGGTGCTGTTTTGGACCTAAGTACATTTRATACGATGCATTCGCACTAGCACCATCGGCAACAGAGAAGGTTGATAACTTCATTCCTGCAGTATAATTTTTTTCTTCAATCGACTTACCGTAAAAACTATTATCAGTATCTTGATTCGGAATTAATGCGGCAACAAAATAATGTTGAATCATCGCAGTCCAACCGCCTACTGTTGCACGACTAAATGCATCGTCGTCTAAATCATCAAAATCAATTTTTTCATACTGATGATCTTTAGTAGAAAAAACAGCACCAGTATAGGTATAGATAAAGCCTGAATCTTCTTCTGGACGATTACGATTAAACTGTGCGTAAGGATAGGCTGAGAAACGTTGGCCACTGTTATTTTCAATTTGGTAATCAACATCAATTAAATAACTATCACGGTGAAAACGATAGGTTTTAGTCACCTTTAAGCCATCATCTGTCTGCCAATATAAAGGGATAACTAAGGTATCTTGGCCTTCTGACAATTGATAATCATCACTTTCAGAACGGTATTGCTCGTAATGTGTAGGCGCAGAAGAGTCTGAACGCAAGCCTGATTGCACCACAAAAAAGTGCTCGGCAGTGTCTTCTAAAAATTGGACGGGTTCATCAGGGTTACTTGACTCAATCGGGTAGGCTAATAACTTTAAGCCACGGATATCGCCGCCTGTTGTATCAATCATCACATCAATTAAATCTGTTTTAACATGAATGTTATTCATGCTCACAACAGATGAACTTGATTCAACTTCAGGAAGATAATCTTGTGTGGTATCAACCGGCATATCGGGTAAGTCATTTTGCTGATTCACTGGAGAAATTGCAGGTAAATCTGCAGCTCGACTATCAGAAGAATAGCTATCAGTTGTCGCCACTGCTGCTTGATTAGGTTTTACATAGTCATTTTGCCATGCTTCCCACAATAGTAATGATACGATTAATAAACCGAAGATGAAAAAAGTTCTAAAGTTATCCATTGTGTATATGTTTCTTTATTTCAGGAACAGGATCTAAACCACCCTCGTGCCAAGGGTGACAACGTGAAAGTCGACGCAAACCTAACCAGGTGCCTTTAATAGCGCCAAAGCGTTCTATCGCCGCTATCATATAACGAGAGCAGGTTGGTTGAAAGCGACAATTGTCACCGAGTAAGGGGCTAATAAATAATTGATATGCTCGAACGAGCAAAATTAAGATTTTTTTGGCCATTGCGACCCCACTGCTAACCAATGTCGCTCTAATGCTTGCCATAATTCATCTGAACTACGCTTAGTAATATCATGTCGAGTTAACACCACAATATCAATATTGGCAAAATCAGATTGATGTAAGCGAAAAGATTCGCGGATGATGCGCTTTAATCGATTACGACGGTTTGCGAGCTTGAGATGCTTCTTTGCTATCGCTAAACCCAGACGAGGATGCCCGACTGAATTCTCAACCGTTAAGATCGTCAATCCCTTGCCACCTACACGCTTGGCTTGACGAAATACCCGAGAAAAGTCTCTCGGGTTATTCATTCTCATGCCTCGGCTAAATTTTGCCAAGTCATGCTCTCCTAAAAATACTAAAAGAGATTAAACAGTTAAACTTGCGCGGCCTTTCGCGCGACGTGCATTGATCACACGACGTCCACCAACAGTTCTCATGCGAGCACGGAAACCGTGAGTACGTTTACGTTTGATATTACTAGGCTGAAAAGTTCTTTTCATTTCACCAACTCCACTATATTAATTCTGGCTTCTTATTCGAGCCAAAATTATAGCTGACCGAACAAAAGGGATGGAATTATAATGTTTTATGCCTAACTAAGTCAAATACCAAATCATTATTTTACTAAACTTAATCACCGTATCTAAAAAAAACTGCTAGATTCATTTAATCGTTTGGCTGCAAGCAGTATACTAGAGCCCATATCTACACCAAACATTAATTACTCATTTATTTTAAGGATCCGCCGTGTCATCACCTCTGTGGGAAAAATGCCTGTCCCACCTCGAAGATGAGCTATCAGCCCAACAGCTGAATACATGGTTACGTCCTCTTCAGGCCATTGAATCTAGTAATCGTTTAACCCTTTTAGCGCCCAATCCCTATGTTCAATCATGGGTACAAGAGCAGCTAGAAGCTAAAATAGGACAACTTGTTGGCGCACTTAGTCAGGGTAAAATAACATCTGTTGTAGTTGAAGTAGGCAATAAAACAACGGATGATTCAACTCCTGTAGCTGAGAAGAAACCTAGCAATACCAGACCAAGTACGCCAGAACCCGCACTTAGCAGCCCCATTAACCCCGGCTTTACCTTTGACTCCTTCGTTGAAGGAAAATCAAACCAAATAGCACGTGCAGCCTCTTTGCATGTTGCCGAATCACCTGGAACCAGTGGCTATAACCCACTCTTCTTATATGGTGGCACAGGTTTAGGTAAAACCCACTTAATGCTCGCAGTCGCAAACCAAATATTAAAAGATAACCCAAAAGCGCGGGTCATGTATTTATCTTCTGAGCGATTTGTGCAAGATATGATCACCGCACTTAGAAATAATGTGATTGATAAATTCAAAGCTCATTACCGTAGCGCGGATGCATTACTGATTGATGATATTCAATTCTTTGCCAAAAAAGAGCGTTCACAAGAAGAATTCTTCTACACTTTTAATAGCTTGTTAGAAGGTCAAAAACAAATAATCCTGACCTGTGACCGTTTTCCTAAAGAAGTAGCTAACCTTGATGAACGATTACAATCTCGCCTTAGCTGGGGCTTGACCATTGCCATTGAGCCGCCTGAATTAGAAACACGCGTAGCTATTTTGATTAAAAAAGCACAGCAAAATCTATTATCGTTACCTGAAGATGTTGCGTTTTTTATTGCCCAACGTATCAAATCCAATGTACGTGATTTAGAAGGTGCCTTGCAACGGGTCATGGCCTTTGCACGCTTTACCAATCAGCCTATATCAATTGATATGGCGCAAGAAGCATTAAAAGATCTACTAGCACTACACCARAAATTAGTCACACTTGAAAGCATTCAAAAAACCGTAGCTGAATACTTCAAATTGCGCGTGTCTGATTTATTATCTAAAAAACGCACCCGTTCAATTGCTCGACCTCGGCAAATGGCGATGGCCTTAGCAAAAGAACTCACTAGTCACAGCTTACCTGAAATGGGCGATGCCTTTGGTGGCCGAGACCATACCACCGTATTACACGCCTGCCGAAAAATAGCGGAGCTAAAAGAAACGGATACACGTGTCGCTGAAGACTACCGTAATTTACTTCGAACCCTATCGAGTTAAAACGAGATATTAATTATGCAATTTACCGTTAGCCAAGAAACTATTGTTCGCCCTCTACAACTTGTTTGTAGCATTGTTGAGCGACGAGCAGCATTACCAATACTCTCCACCATTTTAATTCATGTACATGGCAATCAACTCTCTATGACCAGTACCGATATGGAATTAGAAATGATTGCAACCTTAGCCGTATCGGTTGAAGAAGAAGGTAAAACAACCGTTTCAGCACGCAAGTTTCTTGATATTTGCCGAGCCCTGCCTAATGATGCCACCATCAACTTTAAAGCTAAAGACAATAAAGCCATTGTTCGTGCTGGGAAAAGTCGTTTTTCACTTGCTACCTTAGCAGCTGAAGACTTTCCTGATAGTGAAGGCGCAAACTACATTGAAGAAATTAGCCTGCCACAATCAACATTAAAATCACTGTTAGATGAAACTAGTTTTGCTATGGCCAGCCAAGATGTACGTTATTACTTAAATGGTTTATTGCTTGAACGAGAAGAAAATACCCTGCGTGCAGTGGCAACAGATGGTCACCGTTTAGCCTTAGGCAGCTTAACCACAAGCAACTCAATTGCAGAAAAAACTAGTGTCATTATTCCTCGCAAGGCCATTTTAGAATTAGGCCGATTATTAAATGATACTGATGAAACAGTTACTCTCGCCTTTAGTAAGCAGCAAATCAAAGTAGAACTGCCTAACCTACACTTCACCTCAAAATTGATTGATGGCCAATTTCCTAATTATGAGCGCGTGCTTCCAATTGGTGGCGATAAGATTGTGATGGCTGATCGCGATTTATTAAAACAAGCTCTTTCACGTGCCGCTATTTTATCTAACGATAAGCATCGCAGTGTACGTATTAACCTTGAGCCTGGTTTATTAAAAGCGACGGTCACTAACCAAGAACAAGAATCAGCAGAAGAAGAAATTAGCGTTGATTATCAAGGTGATTCATTAGAAATAGCCTTCAATAACGCCTATTTACTCGATTTACTCAATGCTATTCCCGATGACAAGGTGAAGATGGTCTTTAGTGATGATAATAGTAGTGTGCTTATTTCACCTGCAGATGAAAAGCTAGAACGCCAATACGTAGTTATGCCAATGCGACTTTAAGTATTATTGAAAATAAAAGAAATAATATTATTTCTTTTATTAATGCCTCAACTCACCCATAACCACTTTATTTTCTACTACTTTCTTAACCACGTCAGAGTAGTAGTCTTCTCTAAACTCATTAATAACCCGTCGAACCTGATCTGGCTCTAGGCCATTGCCTAGTAAAACTTCTTCAGTCAACCTAAGACTGGTTTCTAAGGTGTCAGATACTGTCGTGCTCGCGCCATAAGTAATTAAACTGGCACAATGCTGCCTATCCCTTGCTCTGGCATGGATAGGCATTTCAGCATAATGCAGGCGAACTTGTGACACTAACTTATTTACCTGCTCAACACCTTCCAAGGCAATCACCAACATTTTTGCCTTATCGGCTCCTGCAGCTTGTAATACTTTTAAGCGACTCGCATCACCAAAGAAAACAGGAAAACCTTGTTTACGTGCTGATTTAACGCGTTCTTGCTTCATATCAATGGCAATATACGGCACATTTGCAGCAGCCAGTAATGCACCAATCCTCGCGCCTACACGACCAAATCCAGCCAAAATAACATGCTGCTCAGAATCATCTACAAAATGGGTAAAGCTCATATCATCATTTTCTTCCGGTCGATAAAAACGTAATAACAATGAATTAGTCCCCATTACCACAAAAGGGGTAAATGCCATTGAAAGTACAATTATCAGCGTCAACATCTGAGCTAACTCTTGACTTAGTAATCCCGACAAACTCGCCACACCAAATAATACAAAACCAAACTCACCACTTTGAGACAACAACACACCTGTTTGCAATGAAACATCATGACGAGCCCCACTTATTCTAGCCAATGTATAGACGATCGCGGCTTTTAGCGACATAAGCCCAATAGTTAACCCAATAATCACTGCAAGTTGATCCCATAACAAACCAAAATCAACGCCCATACCTACTGTCATGAAGAATAGTCCTAATAAGATCCCTCTAAATGGCAAAATATCAGCTTCAATTTGATGGCGATAATGTGATTCAGCAATCATCACTCCGGCAAGGAAAGCCCCTAATGCCATTGATAGGCCTACCGACTCCATTACCCATGCAACACCTAACACAAGCAAAACAGACACGGCAATAAATACATCAGGATCTTGGCTTGCCACTATCTTGCCTAAAATAGGATTAAGTAGATAGCGACCAATAAATAGAAACAGCACAATAACGCCAATCGCAATTAACAGATTAAACTCGGTGCCGGTATGATTTGCATCTGAAGCTGAGCCTGCAAGATAAGAAACCAAGGCCAATAAAGGCACCACGGCTAAATCCTGCAACAGCAAAATAGAAAATGACATCCGCCCCATCAAAGTGGATATGCCGCCTCGTTCAGCCAGTAGTTTCAAACAAAATGCTGTTGATGACAGTGCCAAACCAAAACTAACAATAAGGGCTGTTTGTGCTGAAAGGCCTAATAAAAGACCAATAGCATAAAGCGCAGCGGCACTGATGAACAGTTGCCCCAAACCAAGGCCAACTACCATTTTACGCATTTGCCATAACTTCTCAGGCTTGAGTTCAATACCTAAAACGAACAATAAGAACACAACGCCAAACTCACCTAAATGACGAATTTGCTCTACTTCGGTAATAATTGCCAAGCCCCAAGGCCCTAAAATTACACCCGCAGTTAAATAGCCTAAAATCGCACCAAGGCGAATAGCATGAAATACCGGCACAACTACCACAGTAGCTAATAACAAAGCCAGAATATCAATTAAATATTGGGCGCTTTCATGTTCCATAAATGATCTCTACTGTTATTTTGCTGGCACAGTTAATTCTGGTGATTCTAGCATCATCTCTAAGCCTTGCTTATAAAGCTCGGTCGCAACATCATGCTTTCCTTCCGATGTCATTACCGCTGCAAGCACCTGATACGTTTCACCTCGTGGGCCAAACTTAATGCTCGACCGTAAATAATTTTCTGCATTCGCCCATAATTTATTGGCTAGAGCTAAGCGGCCAAGGGTCAGTAATAACCAGGAGTTATCTTCCYGTCCATCCAACCATTTTTCAGCTTTTGCCAAACGTCTCAATAAGTCACCGTGCAAAATTTTGCCATACTGATGCACCAGAGCATCGCTCCAGTTCTTATTTAAATAAGCTTCAATTAATTCAATAGCCTGAACCAACTCACCTTGTTCAATAAGACCCGATATATAAGGTGTTAATAACGCCTCTTCACGCCGGTCTTTATTTGATAATTGCAACCACACCTCATTCATCTGAGGCCAGTCATGCTTAAGCAATGCCGAATGTAATTGCCCTGTTGCCGCATCATGATTAAGCGCCTTGGCTTCTGTAGCGCCCACAACCTTACGCTTACGTAAATCAGGTAGCACTTGCTGCACGCTTTTCCACTGATTCGTATCTAAATAAAGCTGATTTAATAACTGTAAAACATAAGGGTGTTTCGGTGATACTTCTCTCAAATGCTGCAATGTCGCTAATGCTAACTCTTTCTGACCGGCCATCAATTGCAATTCAGCCTGCACGACTCCTACTGCAACATCAGCACCTTCAGTTGTTTCATGTGCCAGACGTAAATAATTATCACGGCGATCCGATGCTCCTTGTTTTTGAGCGCTACGTGCCGCGGCTAAATAATGTAATAACGGTGTGTCACTATTAGAAGCATGACGCACTAATAAACGCTCAGCTTCAGACCAGCGGCCCTCTTCTAAAGTAATCAAGCCTCGAGTTAATGCATGAGCAGCCATACGTTGACGTTGTGCAGCGCGCCATGCAGCCATTTTTTCAGGTGTTTGACGCAATACGATCCAACTTCTTAATACGGTGTAACTTGCCACCAGCAAGATGATAAAGCCCACCATAAACACAATCAATGTGCTTTCTAAGCTCCAACGGCCATACTGCAATAATACAAAACCAGGCTCGATATCAGCCACTAACATTAATCCCCCACCTAATAATAAGGCGAGCGAAATAATAATTAAGGATTTCATTGTTCAAATCCTCGTAACCACGTTAATGACAATGAAACATCCGGTAATATCACTTCAATATTTTCAGTTTTAAGCTCCGTAATCAACGCCACCATAGCATCACGCTCATCACCAACAAAGTATTGTTGCAACCATTGCTCACTGGTAACTAAGCTTTGATCAAATACATTAGCTTGCCCTTTTAATAAGGCAAGGCGAGCTGTTTCTAATTTCAATTTCAGGTTTTGATATAAGAAATAACGCTGCTCAGGCACTAATACCGCCGTAGCACCTTCTTGTTGATGACGAATCACCACTAATGATTTAACTTCATGCCAGACTTTGCCAAATACACCCTGCCAATCTTCAGCATTAACCTCTTCTTCTTGATCCACTTGATTAATAGACTTGGCCATTAATACCTGCAATTTATCCACACTATTGAGCATGCTTTGTAATTTAGCGGACACACCTTCCACATCAACTTTATTCACAGCCGCTAAGGCTAATTTTTCTTCCTCAAGTAAATCACGCAAAGGCTGAAGTCGTGGATCGGCTAGATGCTCAACATTATTGGCCGCCAATACAATTGCTTCACGGGCTCCTTGGGCATCGTTTGCTAATAAAGCACGCTGATTAGCCACATTTAATAAATAATTAACCTCAGCAATCGTCCAGTAATACTCGGCATTTTGTTGGCTTAACGGCTGTTCATTATTCAGATCAGCTACACGCTGTGATAAAGCAGTTTGCTCCGCAGCTAAATCTGTAATCGTTGCTTGCAGCTTGTTCTCTACCGCCTGTAGTGATTGCTGGTAATCAATATTATCATTCTGAGCCGGTACAACTAAATCAGCTCTATCTTCTGATACTTGCGTTGAAATAGCCTGTTGCTGAGACCAAAGCCAATAGCCTCCAATAGCATTTACAACTACTAATACAAGCAAGGCGATCCAAATAATCAGTCCTGATTTTGCAGTTGTCGATTCAACCTTAATCTCGTCACTCACAACATCATTTTCTTTTGGCATCTCATCCATAGCTTGCTCCTTATTTTTCGACATTATTTTCTTTCCACTGATTCAATAGTTCAATTATGGCATTATCACTGGTGTCTTTAGTCACCCACACTTGCTCAAAGCCCATTGACTCGGCATATTTCTTAATACGCTCACTAATAACTAATAAAGGTTTAGCAAATAGACTGCTCAGCCTTTGTTGCAACAATAAGCTTAAATTAGTCACACCTTCAATGCTAGTACACATTACCGCATCTGCTTTAACCGCTTGCTCACATTGCAATGCTGAAGGTGTCGGTAATACACGTTGATACACCTCAATATAATCTACCTCAGCACCCCGCTCTTTCAACGTATCAGCCAATAACTCTCGACCACCTTTACCTCGTACAATCAACACTTTTTTATCCGACATATCTTCTAGCTCAGGCATTAACAGTAAACCTTCACTGCCTATTGACTGCGTGGGCCTAAAATCAACTCTCAAACCATTTAACAGCATACTTTCTGCCGATCCATCTCCTACGGCAATAAGTTGCAGCTTATCAGGTAAAGCGTAACGGTTATCTTGCACAAAATAATCAACCGCATTACGGCTGACAAAGATAATCGCATCTAACGTCTCTAATTCAGCGGTAGTCCAATAGTCTGTCGCCACAGCTTCAATATCAATCACCGGAAAATGAATCGCTTTTCCCTGTGCCTGCTCAATCAGATTACATACGCCTTGCGCCTGTAATCTCGGTCGAGTCACTAATACACTGAGGCCATTAAGCGCCATACACATCCGCTAATATTTTATCAGCACCTTGCGCCAACAAGTCTTCTGCAACCGCAACACCCAAGGCCTGAGCATCCTCTTCTTTACCTTTAATTTCAGCGCGTAACATTTCACTGCCATCAGGTCGACCCACAAGTCCTCGCAACCAAATCATACCGTCATTTAATAAGGCATAACCCGCAATAGGCACCTGGCAGCCACCAGCAAGACGTYCATTCAAAGCACGTTCTGCTACTACTACTGACCATGTTTTAGCACAGCGTAAAGGAGCAATTAAAGCGTTAATTTCATCATCGTCAATCCGCGTTTCAATGCCCACTGCGCCTTGACCAATCGCCGGTAAACTTTGTTCTGGCGTTAATGCACTACGAATTCGGTCATCAAAGCCCAGCCGTTTTAAACCGGCAGCGGCTAAAATAATCGCATCATAATCACCTGCATCTAGTTTGGCTAAACGCGTATTAACATTGCCTCGTAAAGGAATCACATCAAGATCAGGTCGTGTAGCTCGAAGCTGGCACTCACGTCGTAAGCTTGACGTGCCTACTTTGGCGCCTTGTGGCAGAGCTTCTAATGATGGGTAATTATTTGAAACAAAAGCATCACGTGGATCTTCACGCTCGCACACCACAGGCAAATGTAAACCTTCAGGAAAAGCCACCGGTACATCTTTCATTGAGTGCACCGCAATATCCGCTTTACCAGCCAGCATACCTTGCTCCAACTCTTTGACAAATAGGCCTTTTCCACCTACTTTAGCCAAAGGTACATCTAGAATATTATCGCCCTGCGTACTCATTTTAACCAACTCAACCTGTAAGTCAGGATGCAAGCTGATTAGTGCATCGCGTACATATTCTGCTTGCCATAATGCAAGTGGGCTTTTACGTGTAGCAATTTTTATGACTCTATTGTTCATTCATTTATCCATTGTCTATAGACGCTATCTACAAGGAATTCTATCATTTCTATGATGATATCCACATAAGCACGTTATAATTCATCCTAACTTACTTCACTTTTAAGACATCATTATGACCGCGCCCACTAAAAAACTATCATCAGCACGCCTTACCCAGCCTACTAATGCTTTTGTAGAAGAATTCACTGCCTCAGTACAATTTGATCAACGTATGTACCAGCAAGATATTCAAGGTTCTATTGCGCATGCCACCATGTTGGCTAGTGTGGACGTGTTAACTAATGATGAACGCGATCAAATTATTGCGGGTTTAGAAACCATTCGTGGCGAAATTTCCCGAGATGAATTTGAATGGTCAATTGCTCAAGAAGATGTACATATGAACATCGAGGCTCGCCTTATTGCCTTAATTGGTGAAGTCGGTAAAAAGCTTCACACTGGCCGTTCACGTAATGATCAAGTCGCGACTGATGTACGTTTATATTTACGCGATATGATCGAGCCAATTAAATCAGAATTAAACCGTTTACAACATGCTTTATTAGATGTGGCTGAACGTGAAGCTGAAACTATTATGCCGGGCTTCACTCATTTACAAACGGCCCAACCCGTCACATTTGGCCACCATATGATGGCATGGTATGAAATGTTAGTACGTGACTTTGAACGCCTTGAAGATTGTGAAAAACGCGTCAACTCATCACCTTTAGGCGCTGCAGCATTAGCCGGAACCACCTTCCCGATTAACCGTGAATTAACCGCTGAATTATTAGGTTTTGATCGTATCTGCTTAAACTCATTAGATGCGGTGAGTGATCGTGACTTTGCTATCGAATTTACTAGCTTTGCTTCTATTTTAATGATGCATCTTTCGCGCTTTTCAGAAGAGTTAATTATCTGGTCATCAGCACAGTTTAACTTCGTTGATTTAGGTGATGCTTTTTGTACCGGCTCATCAATCATGCCGCAAAAGAAAAACCCAGATGTACCTGAACTTATCCGTGGTAAAACAAGCCGTGTATACGGCAATATGTTCAACCTATTTACCTTGATGAAAAATCAACCTTTAGCCTACAACAAAGATAATCAAGAAGATAAAGAACCATTATTCGACACGATTGATACATTATTAGGCTCATTACGTGTTTATGCCGACATGATGGGCGCAATTACTGTCAAAGCAGATAGCATGAGAAATGCTGCTTTACGTGGTTATGCTACAGCCACTGACTTAGCGGACTATTTAGTACGTAAAGGCGTCGCTTTCCGTGATGCTCATGAAGTAGTCGGGCTTTCTGTTGCCTACGGCTTAAAACATAATAAAGACTTATCTGAAATGAGCTTAAAAGAGCTACAAACATTCTCAGACCACATCAGTGATGATGTATTTGATGTGCTGACTCTAGAAGGTTCAGTAGCTGCCCGCGATCACTTAGGTGGAACAGCACCCAATCAAGTTAAAAAAGCGATCAAATATGCTCGCTCTCAGCTGTAAAGAGAGAATATATATTAATCCTTATGCTGATAAATAAGCATAAGGATTACGACGTTTGCTTATTAAGAAAATTAGGCTCAACCTGAAAAGAACGGTTATTTGCCTAAAGACCAAACGTATATAATTCCTCCAATTCCAATGTTAATAGCATTATTAACAATTGACGGCAATGTGCACATTTCAAGATGCGACGACTAACAGGCCTAAAAATATCAAGTGTGTCAGATCCCTTAACCAGATCATTCATATGTTCTACAACCATGTTACGAAATACATAAAGGATTATTCAAATGATAAAAGTTCTAATTGTAAATGGATATGAAACATTAGACCAAGGTGAAGCTAAACTAAGTAACTCCATATCTTTATTATCAAAACAGTTATTTTTAGATAAAGGTTACGAGGTAAAAACAACTATTGTAGAGCAAGGCTACTCCTCGCAAGTAGAGTATGAAAAGTTTGATTGGGCAGATAAAATCTTAATTCACTTTCCGGTGTATTGGTTTGCAGTACCAGGGTTATTTAAAACATATTTGGATACCATTTTACTCCCGCATAAATTTTTCCTTAATGATGGTCGTAGCAGAAAAGACCCGAGTAAGAAATATGGAAGTGGAGGCTTAATGAAAAGCAAAAAGTATATGCTTTGCTCTACTTGGAATGCTCCAAAAACTGCATTCGGCCCAGAAGATGAGCTTTTTCAAGGAAAAAGTGTCGACGATGTTTTAATCTCTACACACTTAGCAATGCAGTTCTGTGGTTTAACACAAATAGAGTCTTTCCATTTTCATGATGTTTTCAAAGGTGATCTTTTAACACAACAAGTTAAAGAATTTGAAGAGCATATTAAAGTGGTTTTTTAGAGTGTATAACAAGGTTAATCATAGATCTTTATTCTAAGTTAAAGGGGACGTTTCACCACGCCGTGAGCAAGGTGTTATGCCTCCAAATCTCCAAGACTTGCTATCAATTCACGGATAAGGGCTCGTTAAATAAGAAGCTAATCATTAACATTACAACAGATTCTCTTGCATAGCCTGATAGACGCTTCGAACAACAGGTTGAAAACCAAGGCTGCGAGCAAGCGATCCATCGACATGGAGGTGCCAAGGGTTTACTAGTGGCTCGGAAGATGGCTCCATCGTCTCGCCGACTAGTTCGACAAGTTCATAAATCGAGGTCGGTGCCTCATCGATGATATTGACAATGTGCCCGTCCATCGCACCAGACAGGGCGAGATATATAGCAGTGGCAATATCACGATGGTGAACCATGCTCATCTTATGGGCAGGATGCCATTTGGCATTGACCATATGCTCAGGTAACGATTCCAGATGGCCATCACCATCACCATAGACGAAGCCTAACCGTTGGATCGACCAATTCAGTCCACTCTTACGCAGCTCGTTCTCAGCCGCGAGCTTGCTCGCTGGATAGGCATGTTCTGGATCGACTTCATCATCCTCTCGTCCAGGGCGCGGGGTGTCTATATCATAGATGTGGCTGGTACTCGCCATAATAAAACGTGCTTCCGGCACATGAACCTTCACAGCTGCGATAAGGTTAAGCGTACCTTCAAGATTACACTTCCAGATCAAGTCGTTGTCGGGTGAGCGAAAAACTGCGGCGAGATGGATGATCGCCGAAACACCCTCGACTGCCTGTGCAAGCGAAGCGGTATCAAAGAGGTCACCTTCGACTGAAGTCACTCCGGCTGAAACATCTTTCCCATTGCGTATTAGTGCGCGACAATCTATACCTGCTTCCATAAGGCGAGGTAGAAGCCGAGATCCTACAAGGCCTGTCGCACCCGTTATAAGAATCGTCATTTTTTAACTCCTTCCTGTGAAAAATTATCGATCTGCTCGGTAGCGGTCTTAAGTACCATGATGGCGGTCGCGATAGCATCGTCGTCGATGCCATCGAACGCGACCTTATGGATAAAGGTTAGATCGGGCAGTTCGTCCCACAGCTTCTTSCCAGAAGAGGTCAATTGTAGGAGCCGCTGACGCTGATCCGCATAGTCGGGAACCTGAGATATGAGGCCCTTGCGTACAAGAGTTGCAACAATCCCGCTTAAAGTCGCTCTTTCGATGTAGAGCATGCGAACCAAATCGCGCTGTATCGTGGGCCCATCGTTCGCCAATTGCCAAAGCACATACCACTGGGTCGAACCAAGATCGTAGGACCGCAGGGTCGAATCCATCAGCGCTCGTCCAGCAAAGTAGCACCGCTTTGTCCACACAGCTATCGACTCATTCGTTGGATTATTCTGTTCGTCCGTCATTAAATATCCTTTATTATTTGGTTAGCTACCATACGATAATGATAGGTACCTAACGAAGTGTCAAGCATTCAGTCTAGAGATGTATCTAGCACGCTCATATGCTGGCTAAATTTATTTTCACTAATAAAAAAATATTTAAGCTAGAAGACATCAGCTCAGGAACAAAATTAACCCACATAGAAATATTTAAAGGGTTGATTACGCCCATGTTCCGAGGGTGATGGAAAAAGGTGTTCCTCCGATGTTAAATTCAATGAATGAAAGACTTAGCCGAGAAATAAATTTCATGATAAAAAATCTCGATCACATCATAGAAAATACAATGGACAGAGATAAGCTTAAAACTGTTTTTGCTCAACAAGCATCAGGCTACGAAAAACAGCAAGAAAAACTGGCACCAATCCGTAATGGACTACATTTTCTTCTTGAATCAGTATTTTCTGAGCCACCTGCTGCCGCTCGAATTCTATGTGTAGGTCTAGAATTAAAGGGGAGCCTCACTTCCCTTTAATTATTAATGCTAACATTCCGCCCACGTAATTCACGTACACCTTTGCCTAATTTATTACGTAACAAACCCCGTAAAGTTGCACCATCAGAGTAGCCTACCTGTTCAGCAATACGTTCTACGCTTTCATTCGTCGTTTGCAGTAAATGCACAGCACGTTCAACTCTTAAATCTTGAACATAAGCGAGTGGCGATTTGCCTAATATCGATTTTAATCTCCGGCCCAATGTTCTTTCACTGGCACCAATGGCACGCGCAGCATTCGTTAACGAAAAACGCTGTGCAATATTTGTTCGTGCCCATTGCTCAAAACGCTCAACCAAGGGATCTGTATGGGCGACATGGTCAGGGATCATAAATACCGCCTGTGAAGACCTTGATTCAATTAACAAATAGCGTCCGCACAACGACGCTAAAGATGGACTCACATTACGCACCACAGCTAACGCTAAATCCAGATGTGCCAATGCAGCACCTGCCGTTGTAAAACTTGATGAATTAACCAGCATGATCGAATCATCCAGCTCCACTAARGGGTAACGCTGACGAAAYAWTGATGACAACCACCAAGASGTTGTYGCKCGCTGRCCATCTAATAAACCWGTCTCTGCYAGTATAAATGTCCCTGTRCACGCRGCCCCKACAGTAGCACCCGACTCAACCCAGTTTTTTATAYATTCACTAAACTCTCTCACATCACTACGCAGTAACGCCWCTTCAAGTGAWKCGGGCATTTTGGCWCCTAAGGCAGGRATCAATACTACRTYAGGTGYAGRCAAGTCATRMGCTAATTGAATWGGCACRCTTAAACCCTGTGCAGTATTAACASWGCGCCTTACGCCAACTAARGTCACATCCAACTGMACASMRYTTTGRYYCGAAGRKTTCARCTCATTAGCCRTACTAATRACATCCATYAGTGAAGAAAGGCCRATGTCAAAAACACCTTCAAGTACTACAATATAAATACGAATGGCGATATCWCCTACATTATTGACGTTTTAGACTCTAYAGTTAAGRYTAGCATAAGATTAATATRCTGTCTCCACWAACAAMARATAGGAACATMATCATGGTAAACACAGCAATTCTCGCAACCGTTAAGGCTAAAGCCGGTAAAGAGCAAGCCGTAGAAGATTTTTTGAAAGGTGCTTTGCAACTTGCAAACAAAGAGGAATTCACAACGGTTTGGTTTGCAATCAAAATTGATGCCTCAACATTCGGTATTTTTGATGCCTTTGCAAATGATGCCGACCGTGAGGCACACCTTGCAGGCCCCATAGCCGCGGCATTAATGGCAAATGCGGCAGAATTATTTTCGGAGGCACCTGACATTAAAAAAGTAGAGGTATTGGCTGCAAAATTGAACAGCTAATTTTAGATATTATATTCATTGGCCGCTACATTAATGAATGTAGCGGCTGGTCTTATGCTGGTTAATCATCATTAAACACTAAACGCCCTACTTTAATAAGCGCGTTGTTTTATTAAAGCGATGCTATTTAACTCTATTATTATTGAGTATTCGTGTTAGTGGTTAACTCCCTCCCCAACCAGAGATGTGCTCAATGAGATAATCAATCGCCAACCGCGCTCGCAGAGGTAAAAACTGTCGGTTTTGGTAGACGATCCAACTACTTGCTCCTTTTCCCCAAAAAGGCTCAAGTACGGCAACAAGCCGATCACTTTCAATGGCATCATTAAAGGTGCTTTTGGGCAAATAAGCAATACCCAAACCTTGCTCACAGGCCTCAACAACTGCGTTCGAATTATTACTTCGCCACCGCCCACTGACCTTAATACTCTCTTGAATCCCATCGATATTGAAGAACCAGTGGTCATTATTGGAAAGAATACAGCTATGATTTTTTAAGTGATTGGGGTGTTTGGGTTCTCCGTATTGCTTTAAGTAATCAGGACTAGCTACAGCCATCATGGGACGACTCACTAACTTCCGTGCAATTAAACTAGAGTCGGTTAATTCACCATAGCGAACAGCGAAATCAATACCGTCTTCCACAAAATTTACCATACGGCTATTAAAATCTATATCAACCGTCAACTCAGGATGCTGCTGGGCAAACACCATTAATACGGGGGCAACAAATTGTTCGGCAAAGCCACCTGCTGCACTTACTCTCAATGTGCCATTAAGGTTAAACTGTTGCTGGTTTACCTGCTCATTGGCCTGCTGTAAACCTACCACAAGTTCTTTACACTGTTGATAATAAGCGCTGCCATTTTCTGTCAAGCTCACCAAGCGAGTAGAGCGTGCCAGCAAGGCACAACCAATACGTTCCTCAAGCCGGGCTACTTGCCGACTAACATGGCTGGTGCTGCAGCCTAGTTGCCTAGCCGCTGAAGAGAACCCTCCACGTTCAGCAACAGCCACAAACTCAACGATACCTTCAAAACTCTCCATTCCGCCCCCATTATTGCTATATAGCAATAGTATTTATCAAAAATAGCATATTATCAATGATACAGGGATATTATATAGTGCTCATCGTCAGCCACGAAAACCACTACTTATAAAGAGGAATGACCATGAAAAAAATATTAATACCCGTCACCAACCACGCGACCCTTGGAGATACTGACAAAGCCAATGGCACTTATTCACCAGAACTAACACATGCTGTTCATGTCTTTATGGATCATGGCGTAGATTACGATATCGCATCGATTAAAGGCGGTAAGGCACCGATTTATGGTACTGATATTGAGGAGGATGCCGTTAATACCAGCGTGTTAGGTGATGAAAACTTCCAAAACCGCATCAATAACACTATCCCTGTTTCTCAACTTAATATTGAAGATTATGATGCCGTTTTTTACCCGGGTGGTTTTGGTCTGCTATCAGACTTAGTCACTAATGAAGACTTCGCCAAACTGAGCGCCACACATTATGACAACGGCGGTATTTTAGGGGCCGTATGTCATGGTCCAGGTGCATTTTTACCAATTAAACTTCGCTCTGGTGAGTCATTGCTTGCTAATAAATCTGTTACCTCGTTTACACGTGAAGAGGAGATTGATTATGAAACAATTGATGACATCCCGTTTCTAGTTGAAGAATCTTTGACTCGACATGCTGCAAAATTTAGCAAAGTAAAACCTTGGCAAGAATTCGTCATTGTCGACGAACGTGTTATTACTGGCCAAAACCCCGCTAGTGCACAGGCTGTGGGTAAAGCCATTGTCGATCTGCTTGCTGTTTAATAAATAAACTAAGCTCCGTTTTCAACGGAAAGCGGAGCTTTCATCAAGCTAAGGAACCATAAATGCCTAATTCAATTGTTTACCCTTCGCTAATGCTTGTTGCCGGTGTTGGTATTCCAATAATGGCCGCTTTAAATAGTGGTCTTGGCGTAAAACTCGGCAGTTCTGCATTAGCTACCGCCGTTCTTTTTTTCGTCGGATTAATTGCATCCTTAACCTATCTACTAACATCAGAAGGCCTTCCGACCCATTTATTTCAACGCAATATCACTTGGTACTTCTATCTAGGAGGACTACTAGTTGCTTTTTATACTCTCAGTATTACTTGGGTATCACCGAAATACGGTGTCGGTAATGCGATATCTTTTGTTTTACTCGGCCAATTAATTGCCATCAGTATTATTGATCACCTCGGTCTTTTTAACGCTCAACAATTCACAATGACTAGCAACCGTGCGATAGGGCTTATTATGATGGTGATTGGTGTGTTTTTAGTGATTAAGCGTGCCGCTTAAATCTGATCAGTAATTAGAGCATCTGACAAAACTATATCGACTTATTTAACTTGCCACCACGCATTATGACTAGCGGGATCGGTAATACTAAATATTTGACCAAACTCTGGCGTGCTCAATGCAACATCACGTTTTTCCGCTTCCACCACAACGCGATCAAAAGGGTCATGCCAAGTGTGAAAGGCTAAGTCAAAGGTGCCATTATGAATAGGCACCATTATCTTCCCTTTTAGGTCGATATGCGCTTGCACACTTTGCTCTGGTGTCATATGAATATCGGCCCAATCATTATCATAGGCTCCTGTTTCCACCATAGTGAGATCGAAAGGTCCATATTTTTCTCCAATCTCTTTAAAGCCTGAAAAGTAGCCAGAATCACCACTAAAATAAAAACTGTGCTGCGGTGTTTTAATGACCCATGAGCCCCATAATGTTGTATTTCCATCGCCCATAGCTCGACCAGAAAAATGTTGAGTTGGAGTAAAAGCAACTAAAGCAATGCTGGTTTTCTGCTCTTGCCACCAATCAAATGTAGTAATTTTTTTTGGCTCAATACCCCATCGCTCTAAATCACCATCAACACCTTTAGGGACAAAAAACTCTTGCGTTTTTTGAGCTAAAACCTTAATGCTAGACTCATCTAAATGGTCGTAATGATTATGAGAAATAAGCACTTTATCAATCAGAGGTAAATCTTCTAATGAAATAGGAGGTTGATGGAAACGCTTTGGCCCAGCAAAATTAAAAGGAGAAGCTCGATCAGAAAAAACAGGATCAAGTAACCAATATTCACCCTTTATTTTAAGTAAAATAGAAGAGTGCCCAAGCTTAATAATATGTAAAGCATCATTGCTCAGTGCGGCTAAATCAACTCGGCTAATTGAGCGGACGGGAATATCAATATCCGGTGTAGTATCTATTTTTTCTTCGGTGAAAAAGCGAAGCCATAATGCCAAACCATCCTTGAAAGCAAGTGGTTTTCGAGGAGCTATATTATGATACTTTCCATTTTTAAAGTGATCAGTTTCTGCAACCACTAGGCTTTTATTAACTCTGGCAGTCAAACTTGAGTTAATAACATATCCACTGATAAACAATAATACAATCAATACTAAAACAATTTTAGTAACGAACATGATTTAATACCCTCAAATGTAAACTATACAGTGTAGTTTACATTTTTAAGTTAAAAAGTAAACTGTTTAGTGCAAATTGTTAATGAGTGTTTTAACATAACACCTCGTTCCACAGGTGACAGAATGAAACTATCAGAGATTAAACGCCTGCAAATCTTAGATGCAGCAGAAGCACTTTTTTATGAGCATGGGGTCGAACAGACCAGCATGGATCAACTTGCAGCCCAAGCAAAAGTATCTAAGCGAACAGTATATAATCATTTTTCTAATAAAGAAGAACTGTTCCAAGCGATCCTCTTTCGTATGAAAGAAAAGCTTTCACAGGTCAACAAAGTGACTTATGCCCCCTCACAATCCATAGAACCTCAATTAAGAAAAATAGCACAGACCGAAGTGACGCTCTTATCTTCCGAGCCTTTCTTACGCATTGCAAAAATCACCTTTATACAATTACTCAAAGATCCAAAGCTAGCAAAACTACTGAGTGAGCAGCACATTGGTTGCCTATCTTATTTTGAATCCTTTTTAAACGCTGCCTGTGRTGACAAATGCCTAATCATCGAGGATACTGATTTCGCCAGCAAACAGTTTGTTTTCCAGCTTAAATCCTTTGTATTTTATCCTTTACTGTATGGTTTTGAAGCCGTAACTGAAGCACAAAAACAGCGCGTAATTAACGAAACTGTTGACCTATTTTTAGCTCGTTATAAAGCCAAATTTTAAGCTCTAAAAAATATCGCCAAACTAAATGCTACAACAAGGGTATTTTTGAACGCTACAAGCGTTCGTTCCATTGACCCGTAATTACCATAAATATAGTTCTTTAACCTTATGCTCTTAAGGGTAATAGTAATCATCTCGTAATATTACCACTGTAGCCTCACGCTCATTTATCATCAAGCGTGAGGTTGATAGCCAATGAAGTTGTCCGATATATCCAAAATACTGATCCTTATCGTAGTATTTTTTCTGACTAGCGCAGTAATTATCGGTATCTGGGGACTGAAAGAGCTTGATAAGCCTTATAAAATATCCCAAGAATTTCAAAATTATAAAGCCCTATTTGATAGCAAAACTCAAATATTATTAAGCCGCTACCTAGCATCAGGTGACGCAAACCAGTTACAACAAGCCGAACAGCTACTCACCACATTAAAACAAACCAATCTTGATTGGTTAAGTGAAGCTGATAACCTAAAGATTAAAGACACCATCGGCTTACTACAACAAGATATTTTGCTTGTGCGTGCTGCCGGAAAACTCGCCGCATCGCCACAAACCCTAATGATTAACAATGAACGTGAAAGATCAGGCGATATCGCACTATTGCGTCAATATACTAATCAGGCCGATTATTCTGACTTCACACTACAGCTCAATTACTTTGACCTATTACTACAGCTTAGCCAGTCATTAGAATCTATCGCACGCCACCGACAACGCTATTTCGAACAAAGATCAAATAAAATAAAACTCTCTTTATTAGAAGAAAATAGTCATTTTAAACACCTTGCCGAACAGCTATCGTCTCTCCCCCGCTTTGGATTTTATACTGAAGTAGATGAAGATGACTTAATGGCAGAGGAGCCTGAAGAACGTGGTCAGGTCAGTATTGAATCACTATTATCACTGACTAAACGTTATAAAAAAGAACTTGATAACACCCTTGAGTTAGATACTAAATCAACAACTAGCCGTGAGGCGCTACATAGCTCGATGGACCGATTAGATCTACTACTTACAAGCTATGTTAGCCAAATAGATAATATTAAGTCAGCGATCACATCAAAGGTTAAATGGCTGATGATATTAGCCATTAGCATCATCATTATTGCCATTGCGTTCTTATTTATACTGCAAACAAAAATGATTACTAACTTCACTCAATTAGAAGCCTTTTTGAGAAAGATGTTAAGTGGAAATTACACCCAAACACTGACTTCTAATATGTCCTATGAAGAAACTATTTCTGTTGAAAAGTCAGCACTTCAATTGCAAAGCTATTTTGCTAAGCTCATTGATCAATTGAGTGCTGAGTCGCAACAAATAACCTCGGCCACCAGTGAAATGAAAACGACATCGAAAAAATCAGTCGCATTAACTAAAAAGCAAAAAGAGTCTACAGAACAAGTCGCCACATCGATTACTAGCCTATCTCACTCTTTCAAAGATGTGGCTGAAAAAGCCTCCAATGCCTCAAACTCTGCCATTGAAGCCAATCAATCAACCTTAAATGCACAACAACAATTAAGCCAAACTTCAACCTCGATTCAAAACTTATCCTCAGATCTAGTCGATGTTCAACATGTTATGTCCCGCCTAGAAGAAAGCGGTAAAAATATTGGCTCAGTGCTAGAAGTTATTAAAAATGTCGCAGAGCAAACCAATTTATTAGCATTAAATGCCGCCATTGAAGCCGCTCGAGCAGGCGAACATGGCCATGGTTTTGCCGTTGTGGCTGCGGAGGTAAGGGCACTTGCTTTACGTACCAGCAAATCAACAGAAGAAATCAACCTAATCATTCAAAGCCTAGTCACCACCAGTAATGAGGCTTCAGAAACAGTAAGAAGCCAAAGTGTCGCCGCCAAAGAATGTGTAGCTCAAATGACAGGAGCTCAAAAAGCGATGGAGCCGGTCATACAAGCAGTAGAGAATATTTCACAACTCAACGCCTCTATCGCCCAAGAAACTCAAGAGCAAAGATTAACCGTTGATGAGATAGCTAAAAATACGCAGTCCATCAAACAACATTCAGACTTGGTCAGCAATAATATTCGTGAGATCAGAGCCTCGGGAGATAGCCTCACCCTTGTCAGCGAAACATTAAACGATCTAATTAAACAACTGAAAAGCTAGCACATTAAAAGTTAACACTTACTTTTAATATGCTATTTACAACTTAATTATGTTAATATAATCAAGTATTTATGGCTGCCGACGACACCTCTTCAACCATAATTGTTAGTGCCTCGACAGTATTGGGCAGTTATGGCCGAATCTCGTTTAAGGCAGCTCATAAATACACTTCACCTAGATTAAACACCTATCATCACGATAGAGCTTAAAATGCCTTCACTCACTCTTTGGCAATGCAGTCTGCACATAAATAAATAACCAATTTGCATNAAACTTTTGATTTTCAAAACTCTGATTACTAGGTTTAAAATTTTCACGTTTATAAGGCGACTGAGCAGATAAGCTATGTATTCCCATAATGCCGCCACCGGGAGCCATGATCAGGCCCCAGCCTTCTCTTCGAGTCACAGGATCAATATATAATTGTCGTAAATATCGTTTTGGGCTTAAAAAGCGGTCATCCAAAAGCAGTGCCTCTAAACTAGGCGGGTATTGTTTTACCACGCCATTGGTTTGATTATAGTAACTGCCTATCGCCTTACGAATCGTATCACCTACTTTGAGTAATTCATATTCACGATCTCGTTTCACCGCATCACTCCATTTAACACTCACCTCAACCAACACATAACTCGCGCCCATCAGCAGCAGCAACATCGCCACTAGAATAAACCCCGTGTGCTGCTTAGATCCGAAACATCGAGAACATATATTACCAACTGGCATAGCGTGTTCCATCAGCAGCAATACCATCAGAGCCACTATGAAGATCGGCAATGATACCTTCGATATATCTATCTGACGGAGGTGTAAAAACCCAACTCACTTGGCTTTCAGTAATAGGATCTTGAGGAACTTGCCTAATATACTTACGCTGAACTAATTCCTCTAATGTATTGGGAAAGCGATTATTGTCACTATAAAATTTATCAATCGCATCTCGAACCACATAAAGATCATGACGTAATACTGTTTCTTTAGAACGATCTATCGTGCTGAAATAACGCGGTGTCACGAGACTTAACAAGGTAGCGATAATAGCCAATACCACTAATACCTCAATTAAAGTAAAACCACACTGCCGCTTATTGCTCATTACCAGTCTCGATACGCTTGTTGATTAATGCCGACATCACGCGATAATGAATACACATCGTACACATCATCACCTTCACTAGGCTGGTCAAAAGAACTGCTGTAACTACGCTTACCCCATGTCAGATCATTTTTAACCGAAGGATCTACAGCAAAGGGATCGCGAGGGATACGGCGTAAAAAATAAATTTTACGCTTGTTAGGATCCTGTATATTTTCAACTCCATCCACCAATAGATGTAATGATTCGGGATAGCCAGTATCAATAAGTGATGTTTCAATCATGCCCTCATCAGCCGCTAGCTTATAAGCATCAATCGCATCACGTAACTGCCACAAGACTTTTTTCAATTCCTGCTCTTTGTTCCGTTTAGCCGTCATCTGCATTAGTGGTGCAGTGGCAGACACAAGCAAAGCCAATAAGACCAAGGAAACCAACAATTCAATTAATGTGAAGCCTTGTGGCTTAAATATTTTCATAATTATTCTAAATATTCATCATTTTGCAGGCGTATTTGATTGGCAAACTCTTGAGCCGTACGCGCTTGATCTGCTTGAACCTCTTCATCAGTAGGAATGGGCGGTGCTACAGCAGGATTTATTATTTGAACAGGCTGTGCAGTCCCTGAGCTTGATCCYGATGAATTAAACTGACTGGTTCCGGTAGGAAAGTAGGTATAGCTTGAATTAGCCGGTGTAATGTTGTGCAAAATATGAGGAGTAATAAGCAATACAATTTCACTTTTACGTTTGTCATTATTTTTGTTTTTAAACAGTCGACCTATTAATGGTAAGCTCGATAGACCTGGTACATTATTGGATATTTTTTGCTCATCATCCTTAAAAAGACCCGCTAAAATCTGAGTTTCACCGTCTCTAAGCTGCAATGTTGTTTTCACATTACGAGTACCAATGGTATAGGCTAATACACCCGAATCAGTTCGAACCTGATCGGTCACATTGCTAACTTCTAAACCAATTTTAATCGACACCTGATCTTGCAATAGAATCGTTGGTTCCACATCAAGCTTAACGCCTACCTCAATATAACTCACTGTTTGCGAGACAAAGCCGGTTGAATTAGCCACACTGGTCAATACCGGAATTTTTTCACCTACATGGATTTTAGCGATCCCTCTATTTTTAACCCGTATTTTAGGATTAGCTAATAAATTAGTATCGGTATCTTGATGGAGTAAATTAAACACCAAAGCAGGATCGGTAATAGTGAAAACACCCAATTCAGAATTAAAGTTTTTCAACTCTGATAAACTCAAATTACCTACCGTATTATTTGAACCACCTTGCACTCCCAAACTTGCCTGAGTGGGATAGCGAACACCAATCTCCTCCAAGTTTCTATGATTAATCTCCATCACTTCGACTTCCAGCATCACCTCAGGGTCAACCAAATCTTGTGATGCAATCAATTTTTCTGCAATCTTAATTGACTCCGCTGTGTCTCGAATAACCAGTGTATTTAAGGTTTCATCAATATAAACATCGTCCATTTTTAAAATTGTTTTAACAAGATTCATTGCACTTTTAGCAGCCATATTGTTCAGATAAAAACTCCGCACATAAAGCTCCTGATACAACTCTTTGCGACTTAATGGGTAGATCATCAAAGTGTTAGCATTAAGCACTTTTTTGCCCAACTGATTAGCAGTCAAAATAACTTCAATTGCCTCTTCTATTGGCGTATCTCGTAAAAAAAGACTCACCTCTAAATTAGTCGATAACTCTTGATCAAAAATGAAGTTCAAATCACCCGCTTTACCGATATATTCAAATACCGACTTAATCGGCACCTGTTTCATCTGCAAAGTAATTGGCTTATTAAACGCTGATACGATCTTAGGTATATTATTTCGTTTATCTGTCTGCGCCTTATCCATCTTCTCAAACAAGGATTTTGCAGCCTGATTAACACTATCTTCAGCCAAAATAGTACGCACCCTATTACGGGCAATATTCACATCACCTCGATCATAAGCAGCCTGTGCATCGACCATCCTTCTAGCATGATCATGTTTCAGTTCTAACTTTGCCAGCCCTTCTTTGGCGCGCTGATTACCCGGAAAAATTAATAATATGTGTCGATAAGCAGATTCAGCCTTAACAAACCTATCTAATTCAACATCCCTATCAGCCAGCTTAAGCAAATAAGCAATGTGTGCATCTTGCTGTAACTTTAAAGTATTACGATATTGTGCATTTTCAGGGTACATCACATTCAACTGCTTTAACTTAGCCAGCCCTGCATCCATTTCCCCTCGATAAATCATCTGCTTTGCCAGCTCAAATTCACGCCGTGATTCATCTTGTTTTATCTGTGCAGGCATCTCAGCACAGCCAGCCAAGCAAGCTAGAAAAACAACTACCATTATTCGTAATAAACTCAACTTAATGCTCCAATGTGGATAATTACTTCTGTTTTAAACTCAATGTTCTCCAATATCATTTCAGCTGGACTAATGGCCTCGACTCGCCACTCATCATCAATCATGTCGCCCACCGTCACCGTATGATTATTAACGCCATCAGATAGAAATATATACACATGGTTACCTTCAACAAGCTTGCCTGCAAAGACATAAGGATTCACCGGTAGCGTAAATATGGGCACGCTATCAGCAACAGACTCATGCTCATATTCAAGATCTGTCTGAGGTAAGGTTAATGGAGAAAATAAATGACTCGGCTTATCACTTATATAAGGCCTTGTTATTAATCCTTGGGACATAAAGCTAGTCGGTACATCCACCGAATCCTGTCCCACTGACGCCTCAAGCTTCACAGCAGAAACGGGGTAAAGCAAAGGCGGCCGAGATGTTACTGGCTTCTTGTCACCGCTGTCCTGCTGCGAAGTCCAGACACTGGCTAACAAGGTCAGTAGCAAAATCATCCAAACAGCGTGTTTTTTAAATATCATCATGGCATCATCACTTAGTACGGTGTAGGTATAAAATCATCTGAATATTTGCTTCAACAGCATCGCTATTAATATCTCTACGATGAAAGTTAGCCGCCGCCAAAGCTAGGCTGGGATGTTMAWTYRATACNKKRMTWRATAAACTGGCTAATATGAATATACGAACCTGATACCGGTATGGTAATCCGGTATTGCACCATGTCACTATCAGGTACATCTTGTGAGGTATAGCCTGTTTTTTTAGATTCTAACCCTGACTTTTTTATCGCTTCTAAAATAGCGGCAATCTTGCTATTAGCCTCATTTTGACTAGGTAATGAAGCATAAAATCGACTGATAATATCAGTAGAGTTTTGCTCCTTATCCTCTTGGTTCCTCTTTAAATCTACTGTGTTTAATCTGCTTACCTCAGCATTTCGAGTCGTTATTTCATTTAATTTAGGCTCAATAAATAGCAACACTAAAATCACACTGCTGACGATCAATAACAAACCTAATTGACCTTGCCATCCGAGTTGGTTCAACTTATAGGCAAGCCATTCTAGTGTTCTATTAGTAGACTGAGTATTAGTTAAACTCATCGCCAATTACCAACTCACAGCTAAATTAAATTGCGTGGCAGGCTGACCGTTGACCTCTACTGATTCAGTCGAGATCAAATCCACTAAATTCAGCATGTCATGCTGATTAAGACGCTTCATATAATCGAGCATGCTGGCCACACTAAAAGCAATGGCCGTGATCTTCATCATTTCATCTTGCATCTTAGGCTCAACCACCAGCAACTTAACTGGCTGCTGATTATCTTGCGCTTGCTCTAAAGCCTCAAATAACACCGGCCAAGGCAATAAAATATTAACCACCGCAGTATTGACCGCCTTCATCTCATCCAGCTTGGCAGCATTATCTTGAGAATTTGATTGAAGGCTTATCACTCCAGGCATTCGATGAGATTCAATCTGCACCGTTAATGACTCACTTAATAACGTCAATTGCCGTAAATAGGCAGCGCTACCAATAAAAAAACATAAACCTAAGACAAATAAAACCATTGCCCCTTTATTGATAGCACGGCCATCAAGCGAATGATTAATACTGACACGTTTCATCGAGTCATCCACTGTATCGATGGCTGTTGTTTTGCTTGTCGATTATTCACCTGCTGCTTAGAAACCACATTGATCACCCGATGAGACTTAATGTTAAGCGTTTTGACCTCGCTCGAATTAGGCCAATGGATAAATATCGCATAACCATGCCTTCTCTCTACCTTGTCGTTAACTTTGATACGTTTCAACATGATTTCACGCTCTATCAGCATATCTATTTGAGCCTCAATATTGGCTGCTAATGGCACACTTTTCACCATGCACCATTCCCCCTCTTCAATCAATGACATGGTCAAATGTTCATTTTCAATCACTATTAACCAGCCATTACTAATCGTAGTATGATCTTCGATCAGCTGATTAACCGCTTGAATGAAATAGGGTTGGATAGTAGTTAAAGGCAGCTTGGCTTTAGAAAAAGTATCGTTTAAAGCGGTATGTAAAGTATTAGGCATCGCACTGGCAAAGGTAGTATTTTTATATTGAGGTTCATCCATATGCAGATTCCAGCTTTTAACCACATCACCATAAGCCATCACAAAGTGGTGATTTAAATAAGCCTGCCACTCATCTGTGGTGCTTATTTCGCTCATCCACGGCACCACGGCATAACGCATAAAATGACTCGATAAAACCACGCTTGCAGTTGATGCTTGCCAGCGATCTTCTTTAAGCTCAAGGCTCAACTGCTTAATCACTCTAGGCCAATCATCAGGTAATGTAAGAGTCGACATTTCTCTTTTAAAGCTAATCGTTTTTGCATCTACCCATTGTGGTCGCAAACCTCGCACACCTTTAAGTCGCAACAACTCAATACGATGAGGTTGAATAAACACCTGAAGTTCATCACGAAGTAAACTAAACCAATGACGTAACACGGTTCGCCTCCTGTAATGTTGTTTCACCTCGTTTAACTAATTCTAATGCGGCTTGTCGCATACTGGTCGTACCATTTTTATAGGCGGCTTGTTTAATTTTTCGTACCGGCTCACGGGCCATAATCAAATCTCTTATTTCATCGTTAAAACACAGCAATTCTGCAATTGCTTTTCGGCCTTTATAGCCACTGCCATGGCACTGACCACAGCCCATTCCTTTTATAAAATTAAATTGTTCTTCTTGTTCTGATGTAAGTCCTGACTTAGCGATTAAATCAGCGTCAGGCTTATCCTCTACCGCACAATGAGGGCAGGTAATACGTAATAATCGCTGTGCCAAAATGCCGTTCATTGCTGATACAAAGCTATAACTATCTACCCCCATATTAGTAAAGCGACCGATCACATCAAATACATTATTAGCATGGATAGTCGTCAATACTAAGTGACCTGTTAACGCCGATTGCACCGCAATTTGTGCTGTTTCATTATCACGAATCTCACCCACCATAATTTTGTCAGGATCATGGCGTAAAATAGAGCGTAAACCTCGCACAAAGGTAAGGCCTTTTTTCTCATTAACGGGGATCTGCAATACCCCAGGAAGCTGATACTCAACCGGATCTTCAATGGTGATTATTTTGTCATCACCCCGATTAATTTCAGAAATAATGCCGTATAAGGTTGTGGTTTTACCGCTGCCCGTTGGCCCGGTCACCAGCAACATGCCATAAGGCTCTTCAGCTAATAGTCTAAATCGCGCCATAATGTCAGCTTCAAAGCCCAGCACATCGAGGCTCAAGCCTTGTGCTTCTTCACTTAAGGCTTGCCGATCTAAAATACGTAACACCGCATCTTCACCATAAACGCTAGGCATAATCGACACCCTGAAATCCACTTCATGGCCCAGAGATAACACTTTAAAGCGGCCATCCTGAGGCACACGTCGTTCAGAAATATCTAATTCTGACATCACCTTAATTCGTGAAACAGCTTGCTCTGCCAGTTTAATATCTTGAATACCACTGGCACGACTAAGCACACCATCAATGCGATATTTCACATTCAAGCCATTGGCATCCGTCTCCATATGAATATCACTGGCTCCTGCTTTCAGTGCGTCATATAGTGTTGAACGAACAAATTTAACCACCGGACTGCTCTCTTCACTAATCGAGTGCAATGAAATATCTTCAATACCACTTTCGACTGTACTAGCCGCCTCAACATCCTTGCCAATCTCACCTGTTAATGCCCGCATATTAGCTTCATGGTGAACTAAATAATCGGCTAACTGCGTACTGTGTACCAACGCCCAAATAACAGGCTCTGATATCAATAAATAAAGCTTATTTTGTAGATAAGCATCAAAGGGATCAGCACAGACTAAATACAATGTATTGTCTTTATCTCGTACCGCAACACATGCCAACTTACCTGCCTCCGTAAACGGCACTAAAGTAAAATCTGGCTGCATTTCATCTAGATCTAAACTCGTCAACACGGGATAACGTATCAAGCTGCCCAGAGCCAAAGTAAATTCATCCGACTCTAAACCGGACACTTCTTCTAAATTCTGTAAAAAAGGCTGCTTATTTTGGGTGGAAATAATACTCGCCTGATCGATATGATTCGGTGTAATAACCGGATCTTTTTCTAATAGATAGGGAGCATCAGGGCTTGGCTTCGGCATATTCATTGAATACTGCCTGCCAATTCAAATATGGGCATATACATCAACACCACCACCAAACCGACAATAAAACCAATGATAATCATCAATGCAGGCTCTAATAATTTAGTAAACCATTCTACTGCACGACTAATCTCATCATCATAAAAAGCCCCAATTCGCTCCATCATTTCGCCCATTTGGCCGGTGCGTTCGCCCACGCGTAACATCCGCACCGAAATTGAACTGGTCATGCCATAAACTTCCATCGCCGTTGATAGAGGCTTGCCTTCACGTACATCCTTAGCCACTTTTTCTAAACTAGATCGCAATAATGGCTGCAATAATGATGACACCATGCCGATAGCGGTAAGCAATGGAATTCCAGCCCGTAACRACATGCCTAAAGTTCGATAAAATCGAGCAAGCTGATAAATCCTCAAAGTCTCGCCCAAGGCGGGTATTTGCCAAATTTTGGCCATAATGGCTCGGCGTACAGCCGGTCTGCTAAATACATAACTCAATAAACTAACAGTCGCAATGAACACCAATAACACCGCTTGGCCATGATCGTGTAATAATCGTCCCCAGCTTAATAATACTTGTGACATCCAAGGCAAATCAGCACTGGTACTTTCATAAATAGTACTGAATTTTGGCACCACATAAGTCAATAAAAATAAAACCACCAAGCCGCCGACCACAATCAGTAACACTGGATAAATGGACGCGGTAACAATCTTCTTACGCACCACATCTATCTGAGCYTGATAAGCAACATGTCGACCTAAAGCCTGCACCATATCGCCAGTACGCTCACTTGAACGAATAAGTGCAATATAAAGTGGWGKAAATACATCWGGCGTTTTTTCTAATGCAATGGAGAACGCCAAGCCCTCATGTAATGACGCMATAATCTGCGTTAAAATAGCTYTCGATTCAGCCTGMWKCTCTTTTTCAGCCAATGCCTCGATTGACTCAATTAAACTCAAACCTGAATCCAGYAATGCYAATAAYTCCTGACTAAACAGGGTTAAATTAAACTTAACKGTTTTCATCCCAGYAAAGCKTAAACCTGCYTCACCTTTTACYGATAACACATGRTGRCCTTGTGCTTCTGCTAGCGATCTTGCCTGCATYGCATTGCCAGCATCAAATACCAACTCAGCCACACKCTCRGCCTGTGCTATTTTTAAAGTAAATTTCATYGRGAYTRACTATTCCCAACTCACAACATCRGCSTTYTCATCTTCRCCRCCRACACTGCCATCCGAACCCAATGACCACAAATCATAATCACCATAATGACCTGGCATTTGATATTGATAAGCYCKRCTCCAMGGATCTGCWGGCATYTTTTTAKCTAAATAAGGTCCYTTCCATTTCGGCTCRTTATTTGGCTTRGYATTAAGTGCYGCTAAACCRTATTCYGTGSCAGGATAATGCCCRGTATCAATCCGATAATTATCCAARGCCTTACCAAAGGAAATRATCTGTGCTTTTGCCGTTTTTTGTTCCGACTTACCTATTTGTGAAAARTATTTAGGCCCMACATAACCMGCCAATAAACCAATAATCACCATCACCACCAACAACTCAAGCAAGGTAAARCCTCGTTCGTCAGTAGAATYAAGCATYTTCAAATGGAATMRATCTCTATCAGGCATATCAATCATCTCAACTCGTCANMAMMGCAGTTAATAAAAAAGGCGGACRAGAAAATTCTCGCCCGNCCCMKTTAACATTAAGCAATAAYGAAATCAGATGAATCTAAGGTACTYACCCCGACCAATACTGCAATCTCTATTGCTGCACCTGMACCACTACCATCCGCATCGTAACTCAATACATTAGTAGTCGTGTTGAACAGWAGATAATCATCAGCATCWGWCGCCGTACCCGACGCATTAACACTGATATTGTCATTAGTAATGCCGCCCATCAATGACGCATACTGGTCATCACTCAATTGCAACTTATCACTGCCATGAGTAAAGTCAGTAATCGTATCAACGCCCGTTAAATCAAAGGCTGTATCCACATACGTTTGCACCGTAGTATCAGAGCCAGTGATAACTTGCTCATGCACTTCACCAAATACAAAGATATCAGCACCGGCATTACCCGTAAGCACATCATTACCACCATTACCTACAAACACATCATCCTGAGTCGTACCGATAAAGGTATTAACATCAGCATTACCCTCAAAACGTAGGCCATTAGTTGTCACGCCCGAGGCATCAATCACAACATTAGCAATCGTGCCGCCGTTGTTACCTAATGTATTTGAAAGGTCATCAACCGAGCTATTCGCAGCATGATAATAGTGATCATTCAGCAATTGTAATGCTTCATCTTCGACATTAAGCAAGTCAACCGTACCACCTACTTGCACCACTTCCATACCTTGGAAATTAGAATTATTTAATACAATCGTACCGTTCGCTTCTGTATCAGCGCCAATGCCAGTAGTAATACGTAATGTATCGGTATCAGCACCACCGACAATCACATCATGACTAGTACCAGTAGCAATCCATTCAGCATTACCATCATCAGCTGCCGATGTTGTGCCTTGTGTACCGCTACCAAAACCACCGATCAAGAAGGTATCATTGCCATCGCCACCATCTAAATAATCAGCACCACCGCCACCTGTTAAAACGTCATTACCGTCGTTACCGTAGTAAGTGTCATCACCCAAATGCATATCTGCATGATCAACACCTTCACTGCCGTACACAGTTTCACTTGAATCAGCAGATTCATTCGCACCTTCAATATGAGTATAACTACCAGCTTCGCCTTCACTGGCATCATAAATCATCGCGACATTATGGAATAAGTTAGCCACTGAATACTCATCAAACTCCAATACTGCTGCGTCATACTCTACTTCTTCAGCACCCACAATATCTTCATCTGGCTCAAACTCTTCTTCTTCATATTCCAACTCAACAGTGACTGATTCTGTTGGGCCACCAGCAACACCATAAATCTGAGCACCAGGGTTTAACTCACCCAAACTTAATGACTCGCCATTTTCTTCTAATTGCTCAGCTGATAAAGAAATATTCACCCCACTAGCTAGCTCAATACGTTCAATGCCACTAAACTCTAATGCATCCTCGCCAAACTCACCCGATTCAGTAAACTCTAACGTATCCACTGCGTTATAACCCGCAATACTAGATGCAAAGGTACTAACCTCAGAAGAACCTGGACGGTTAACAATATTTAAACGTACATCTGTTTCAGTTTGTGAAGCAATACTTATTGAATCAAGAGCGACAATACTTCCCGTCACAGTATCTGTTGCAACAAAACCAGCCTCTTCATCACCTTCAATAGCTTCTTCTACATTGACATACCTTGCTGCATTACCGGCACTATCTAATCCTGAACCACCGGCATCAACCACCACGCCACTGATTTCTGAGCTAATTCTGAAAGTATCATTATCTTCACTCCCTTTTAAAATATCATCAGATGTAGCCAAGAATAAATTACCCGTCACAGTTTCATCACCCGCGCTAGCACCGTCGCCTTGCACATAGTCAACGCCATCACCACCAGTTAACGTATCATCACCCTCCCCACCATAAATAATGTCATCGCCACTACCACCATTTAGCCAATCATTGCCATTTCCACCCAAAAGAGTATCAATGCCAGAACCACCATTGGCATAATCATTACCAGCACCCAAATCAATTAAATCATTGCCTGCACCTGAAAAAACAACATCATTACCTTCACCAGCAGAAATAACATCATCTCCATCACCGGTAACAATAAAGTCATTACCCACACCTCCAAAAACAAAATCGTTTCCATTCCCGGTAACAATAAAATCATTACCTGCACCAGCATCAATAAAATTACCTAAATCATTACCTATAATTAAATCAGCATCGCCTGTGCCAGTATAATTTGTTTCTGTTGAATCAAAAATCTTAATCGCCACGATATAAACTCCTAAATATATTTAGAAAAGCATGGCAGCAATCGCCGCCATGCTTAATACTAACGTTTTAAATAAAAAACCGACTAAGGTACCGTTGCACCTGGAGGTGCATAACCTAAGATCTCAATTGACTTAAAGGTGGTTTCTTCTTGTGCTGTTTGGCGCAAGCTAATTGCACCTGTTTTAGCCCAACCAGACACAGCAGTACCATCACATGGTGCTTCTACATATACCATCGATGATATTGGGTTGGTGCTGCCATCATCATCTGCAAAAACCGCATCCATAGTAAAGTCAACCCAGTTACCATTCACCACTGCATCTTGTGTTGCTAATGTAGTAGATGCAGCAACATCTGGGTCAATTGGTGTATTTTCACCAGTAATAGCCGCTGTAACACTGTTTTTAGTAGGAATAGCTAAATAGTTAGTCCCTGGAATTGCCTTATTTGCTGGAGTGTCATATTTAAAAGCACGATGCTGTACTGAAGTAAATGTACGACCAATACGGTACACTGGTGAACCATCTGTGGCAGTGAGATAATAACCAGCATTAACATCATCACCAGCAAAGCCAGCCCGTGCCAAGTCATTCATTTCAAAGTTCTGAACTCCTGGATCGCTACTATCATGATCAACATTAAGGAATCTAGCTACAGCACCAAAGATACACATATCTTGAGTCGAATTACGCCAAACACGATCATACACATAACCAATATAATCTGAACCACCCGCACCCGTGGTAGGCGGAATAAATCTAATTGTATTTGCAATCAAAGTATATCCAGCAACAGGGGCAAAAAATTCACTGACAGGAAAAACTGCACAGGTATTATTTGCACCTGTAGTAGGCGGAACAGTATTACCTGAACCAAAGTTACCTGTGGTATTACAAGAAGTATAAGCAGAGCTGGTAAAGCCTGTTTCTGGAATAGTCACTAAGCCTGTTGCCGCAGCCTGTGCTGACAGCACGGTTAACGCACTTAATACTACTAATTTAATTTTAGTATTTTTCATAACATTTCCTTTACGCTACAATAAGCAGGCATTTGTGGCTGCCTACAACACCCCTTCACCTTCACCGTTAGTGCCTCGTTAGTACTTGGCGGTTAAAGTTGAATCTCGTTTCAAGGCAGTTCACAAATGCGCTGCCTTTTCGTCATTTTTCAGCTTATGTCTATGTCCCCCTATACAATTTAAGGAATAATGGCACCAGGAGGTGCAAAACCCGATATAGCAATTTCTTTAAGAGTACTGGTTTTTCGCCCCGTTTGACGCAGACGAATGGCCCCCGACTTAACCCATGTATAAGGACTGGTTGCATCACATGGTGCTTCTATATACATCAAGCCAGATACTGGATTTAGTGACCCATCACTATCTTGGAAAAGTGTATCAGCAGTAAAATCAACCCAATTACTATTCACCACCGCATCTTGTGAAGCTAGCGTAGTTGTAGCGATATCAGTCGCATTAATTGGCGTGTTTTCACCTGTAACTGCCGCTGCCACACTATTTTTAGTGGGTAAATCAAGATAATTAATACCATTTTGTGCTCTATTGGTAATTGTGTTGTATTGCAATGCACGGTGCTGCACCGAGGTAAAAGTTCTACCTACACGATAAACAGGAGATGAATAAGTGCCGAAACGGGTATAAGCCACATTTACCGTACCAGAAGTACTAAAACCACCACGTGCAATATCATTAATTTCAAAGAGTTGTTTGCCTGCGGTGCTAGAGTCATGGTCTGTATTAGTCATAACAGCCATGGAACCAAAAACGCACATCGTTTTCGCTGCATTTCGCCACACAACATCATTAACCCTACCAATACTACCGCTGCCTCCTGTAGAGGTAGGGATAGTCGTTGTACGAGTAGCGGTGATCACATAACCTGCCTTGGGCGAGGAAATCAAACTAGCTGCAGATATCCAACAGGTGTTATTAATAGAAGCTGAAGGATGGAATATACTGACAATAGGATATGAACCAAAATTACCTTTAACATCATCGGCATTAGTATTTGGCATCACTCTGCCATCGTTATAGCAACTGGTATACGCTGAACTGGCAAAGCCAGTATCAGGCAAGGCAACAAAACCTGTTGCATATCCCGGTACAGACGCAATACCTAGGGTCCCTAAAATAGCAAGTTTCAGTTTAATGTTTTTCATTTTCTTCTCCTTCGCGTTACAATAAACAGGCATTTGTGGCTGCCTACAACACCCCTTCACCTTAACCGTTAGTGCCTCGTTAGTACTTGACGGTTAGGGTTGAATCTTGTTTTAAGGCAGTTCACAAATGCACTGCCTTTTCGCCATTGTTGCAATCCTTTTTTTTCGCTTATTTCCCCTAATGACTCTAGACCTAAAATATTAAGAAATGGTGACACGCACATAACGTAATCTCGCTTTTTTAAATAGCTCAGTAATACAMCCTCTTTTGGTCATTTTTTCAGCTTATTTATCCTATAAAATTAAGGAATAATGGCTCCAGGAGGTGCATAGCCTGGTATAGCAATTTCTTTTTGTGCTATTACACTTCGTAAACGAATTGCCCCCGACTTAACCCATGTATGGGGATAAGTTGCATCACAAGGTGCTTGTACATACGTCAATTGTGATAAGGGGGATGAATTACTTATCGCATAATATGCCTTCATCGTAAAATCCACCCAATTGTCGTTAACATCTGCTACAGAAGGGTGGATAGCTGCGCTGGAACCAAAGCCAGGCAAGCCACTCGCCTGCACCGAGGTAAAAGTTCTACCAATGCGATGCACTGGAAACCCCAGTGAGACAACCTGATAATAACCGGCATTAATATCAGCAAAGCCAGAAAAACCACCACGGGCAAGATCACTCATTACAAAAGACTGAGTGCCASCAACATTACTATCATGATCAGCATTAAGGAATCTGGCTATAACACCAAAGATACACATATCTTGAGCGGCATTACGCCAAATACGGTCATACACATAACCAATATAGCCTGAGCCACCGGTGGTAGGCGGAATAAATCGAATCGTATTTGCAATCATAGAGTAGCCGACCACAGGCGAAAAGAACTCACTGACAGGAAAAACTGCACAGGTGTTATTAGATGTTGGGGTAGGTTCCAAATTTGTTGGGTTACAGGCTGTGTAAGCAGAATTGTCAAATCCTGTTTCTGGAATAGCCACTAGCCCTGTTGCTGATGCCTGTGCTGATAGCACCGTTAACGCAGTTAATACTGCAAATTTCATCTTCGTATTTTTCATCATAGTTCCTTTCTTCGCATACGATACGCGGGCATTTATGGCTGCCTGTAACACCCTTCACCTTAACCGTTAGTGCCTCGTAGTACTTGGCGGTTAGAGTTGAATCTCGTTTTAAGGCCGTTAGCAAATACACTGCCTTGTTCTTATTAATCTCTGGCTAACTTCTCCTTGATTTATTATTAGCTTAATCAAACTGCCAATTTACATTAAGCCAAACTCCTCTCGGTGCACTGGGAGCAATAAAGTTAGTGCTTAACCAATCGTTCGAATTATGGTTATAGCCATCAGGGCCAATCGCACCTTGAATAGAAGGGGAAAAAGGGTTTCGTCCTAGCGCTCCAGCAGTAAAATATTCATTATCAAACAGGTTGTTGACTAATAAGGTAGCGGTCCATGCCTTATTAAATTTATAACTGCTTTGAAAGTTAAAGGTGGCGTATCCTGGCAATTTTCCTGGATTATTAGTGACTGGTCGGGCAACAAGTGCCTCTTCAGGGTTCCCAAGCGCGTTTATAATGGTAACGGTCCTATATTGCGTCACACCCACTCTATGCTTATTATTTTCATTACCACGAACAAAACTCCCAGAATGAGCGACCATACTCATGCCCACATGCCATTTTGACGTGAACTGATAACCAATATTGGCACTCAAATTATGTAGTGATACACCCGGCATATGATCACCCTTATTCACCTCGATAATATTGCCGTTATAAAACAGACTATAGGTTGAGCTATTATTATCTTCAGCCAGCATCACAAATTTATTTTGAAAAGTAGCATCAGTCAGACCATAATTTAAACCAAAATCAAACTTGCCTGAGCGACCAGAAAGCCCTGCCTCCAGCCCTCGGMGACGCGTATTACCGATACTATCAAAAAAACCATACCCACCACCGACGGCCACAAAATAGATATCATCTTCTAAATCAGTTTGATACGCCCCAAGGTTCCATTGCATATTGTTGCCAATGTTGCCGCGTAGCCCGATATCGTAACTGGTTGATTTTATTTGTTCTAAATACGGGTCACCCGACAGTGTAGGTAAGGAACATGACCTATTTTCAGCAATACTCTTAGCTTTGTAATTCTCTGGCTTACTTTTATCTCCTAAGTCACCGCCAATATAGGTTGGGGTTTCATCAAATGCACAACCTAGCTCGATTACACTAGGTACCCGTGATCCTTGCGCCCAGTTGGCATACATATTCAGGTCTTCTTTAGCCTGCCACGTCACACCCAATGATGGATTAAACGAGTAATAACTAAATGTTTCCGTTTCTACTTGGTTTAAATTGTTTTTTACTATAGGCGTTCTATAATTTCTGGGGGTATTGGCACAATCCTCATCACCAGTACATATTGCATATACATCTGGATAGCTGTAAAACTCGCCAGCACCATAGGTAAAGCCCGATCCCCAACGTGCCGCAATTTTATTTTGTGTCTGTGTGGCATTATAACGAGCCGATGCATTGAAGTTCCACGCTTGCACCGGTGACCACGTTTCACTAAAATAAAGGCTTTTAGTGGTATTAGTACCACTAAAATCGTTATTACTAAGCGGTATAGTTGCAACAGCAAACTGCGGATGCGCTTGATCTGGGTCTAAATAGGCTTTGCGGTTCTTATCTAAAAAGCCAAGCCGCTGGGTGTTCTGATATGTTGCACTGGCATCATCAATAGACGCACCCACCATAAATTTATGATGGTCTAAATTCCAATTAAACTGAACCGAGACACCCTCTACAATTTGGTCTATTTGGTTATCGGTAAGAAGTGCGGTAGGCGTGCCTTCCACATGCCCCGATTGATCTGCAGCAGCACCATCAATAAATTTAGCAACAGAATTATCAGCTGCCTCAGCAATTTGATACGGACCATCACCATCAGCTGTCACTTCACGAGCAGAATCGGGATCACATTGGTCGTCATTAATCGGCGCGAGAACAAACACAAAGTTCTGAATAAGATGCTCTTGTCCATTAACCTCAGCAGTATCAATATAATAAATATCACCAGCACCAAAATAAATAGTTTCACCAGGGAATGTTTGACCCGCATATCTAAAACCGTTATTTGTACCAAATGTAAAGCCGCCTGCGCTATATGCTGGGAGCGGAATATCCATATCGATAAAGAAACCTGGAGCTACCTCTTGAGATATCGTATAAAGAGTCTGGGGCCCGAATGAATCAATTGAAGTATATGCAGAATCTACATTATAAATAGAGTTTTCATAAACATTAGATTCTTGATTTATATAAGATAATAAAAAACTGGCAAAGTCATCATCTAACTCTGCATTAAAGCCACTAGTATAAGGAGAAAGAGGATCTGTGAAATTTATCTGGCCAGCATTACCATAAAAATCAGTCAACAAATCAAGAGGCGCTGTAATGCCTCCATTTGCTGTTAAATCGACGGGGACCACAATATAATCAGGAAGCCCGTAATCATTGGTGCTTTTAAATACACAGGTAAATTCTTCACCGTCTGCTGGAAGACGGCGTGCTACGGCACTTAAAGGATAGTCGGTAAACACATCCGCACCCACTTGGTGACGATTGCTGTTTCTACGGTAAACTTGCCCAGTGATAGAGAAGCTATCATTAACTTGAAATGCACTGGCTAATTGAAATTGTGCCAAGCGGTTTTTTGTAGTGTCTTCTGAGGTAAATGAAGCATTGTGATCTTGTGCATACATCTCACTGGGCAATAAACCATTACCGACCAGTTTAGTGCTCACCATTAATGTGCTTAAACTAAGGTCTAGCTTATCATCACGGTAGCTAGTCTTACCAAAGAATTGATTAACCTCACTCGGAGAGTCTTGTCGCCAGCCATCTTCCATAAAAAAGGTACCAGCACCAAACACTGCTATTTTTCCATTGTTCCAGCCACTTTCAGCTTGTAACTGATTACGACCATAAGAGCCGCTCAACAATTGTATATCCGTCTCAGTGAAGTTAAAGCCATCTTTAGTTTTAAGGGTAAAGGCACCCCCCAAAGTATTAAGACCAAATATTGGATTAGAACCAGGGAACACATCAACTCTTGAAATAGCGTTCATCGGCATCATGTCCCAATTCACTATATCGCCAAAAGGTTCATTGACTCGAATACCATCAAAGAACACGCTTAAGCCTTGCGGTGTACCAATCTGGGGGCCAGCAGTAAATCCGCGGTACTGCACATCCATTTGAAATGGATTACCTTGATAGTCATTTATGGTGACAGATTGTAGTTTTTTACTAAATAAATCAGTCATGCTGACTGAGTGAGATTCTTTAATGTCTTTAGCAGTAATACTTTGTACATTGCCGGGGATTTCGTTTTTGGTTAAACCTAAACCCGGTAGTGGACCGATTTCGTAATATCGTGTTGCACGCACTTTAACTTGGGGTGTTTCAAAATCTAGAGGTAGCTCTTTAACTTCTTCTGTTTTAATAAAATCAGTTTCACTACTGTCGGTGCTGGCTTCAGCCACCACACTATTTTCAATAGAAAGATCGAGTGGTACATAGCTATCAGCTTCATCCCCTCTGTCATTAAGTTTATCGGCATATGCAGCGTGCATACACAGTGATGAAGCCATAATGAAAAAGGGTTTAAATTTAGCATTGTTTAGTTTAGATGAAGTGGGTTTAGTTGTTCTCAAACTGAATCTCCTATTACTCTGCGTAAGTCTTTGCAAGACCCTGCAAGCGTGTGTAAGCATTTGTAAAAATTACATCGGGAGAAGAATGTTATTGCTTTACGAAGAATGGCATAAGAGAGGAGCACCCACGTTATTATGGGAGGAACTCACGACTTCTATTAGGTGGTTTACACTGCGCAGAAAGGTAGATGCATAGCGGGATTAAGGGACTATCCCCTATAAATAAAAGGGTATCTACTCTTAAATAAAAAATGTCTTTTTAATGCGTTTTAACTCGGTGAACAGTTTTAATCACAGTGGGAAATATGAAGACTTAATGCTATGAGTTAAGCCCCAAAATACCAGTGGAAGTTTAGTTTAGTTATTAAATTAAGCAGCACTTTAAAGCAATGTCCCCGTTATCATTCAAGGTCTATATTTTATAGCTAAGATCATATCTTGCCTTGCCTTGTTATCTATACGCTATTTACGTATACGTTTATTATGGAATGTATATTTGTTGAATCAACTATATTTGAAAAACATCGTGATAATTACCTTAGTGATGAAGAGTTTAGACTTTTCCAAGCTGAGCTTATGTCAAACCCAAAGCAGGGTGATGTGATTCAAGGTACGGGCGGTTTGCGAAAGGTTCGAGTTGCAAGTAAGGGTAAAGGAAAACGGGAGGCTCCCGAGTTATCTATTACTTCCTTGATGACAAACGACGCTGCTATTTGCTCACAATTTATGGAAAGAGTGAAATGTCTGATTTAACTGCAGATCAAAAGAAACAATTAAAGACTTTTATGGAGGTATGGTGCAATGAGCAATCGTGATTTATTTGCAGAATTAAGCTCCGCTCTTGTTGAAGTAAAACAGCACTCTGAGGGTAAACTTACTCTTAAAACACATCAGTTAAATGATACGAGTGTACTCGACATTTCACCTGATGAAATAGTAAATATCCGTGAGGAATTTAATATGTCTCGCGGCGTGTTTGCTCGTTTACTTCATACATCTTCTCGTACTTTAGAAAACTGGGAGCAAGGTCGTAGCACTCCAAATGGACAAGCAATTACTCTGTTAAAATTAGTTCAGCGTCATCCAGAAACTCTTACTCACATTGCAGGGCTGTAACAAACAACCACACCGTAAATTAATTGATACCCCTCCCTTTTTTTTAACAATATTAGTTATTGGCGATCACACCACTTTGAATTGCCAAGCGGACTAGTTCTACCGCTGAGCTTATACCCAGTTTTTGTTTCAACGTTGATTGATAGTTAGCCACGGTTTTATGACTAATATTTAAATTATGTGCAATGGCATCAATACGAAAACCTTCTGCTAACATTCTGAATACTTCAAACTCTCTAGTGGA
>NVVP01000084.1 GCA_002402245.1 Gammaproteobacteria bacterium
GCAAACTTCACCATCATGTTCGGCAATATATTGTGCCGCTTGTACTTTTCGTACTAATTCTTTAGCTGAACGACCAATACCTAAGTCATGAACTTCACAAACTTTAATTTCGCCTTCAGGATTGATAACAAAAGTGCCGCGTAAGGCTAGACCTTCTTCTTCAATCATCACTTCAAAGTTACGGCTGATAGCGCCTGTTGGATCCCCAATCATTGGGTAATTAATTTTTTTGATGGTGTCTGAAGCATCGTGCCATGCTTTATGAGTGAAGTGAGTATCAGTAGAAACTGAGTAGACTTCAACGCCCATTTGTTGAAGCTGTGGGTAAAAATCGGCTAAATCACCTAATTCAGTTGGACAAACGAAGGTGAAGTCAGCAGGGTAGAAAAATACGATAGACCACTTGCCTTTTAAATTATCTGAGCTAACAGGTTTGAACTCACCCTCATGGTAAGCCGTTGCATTGAATGGTTTTAGTTGAGTGTTTATTAGAGAAGCCATTTTAATTCCTTAAGTAAAATAATTGTCTTGATTGACGGTTTACATTGTATCTAGGAATTAATAATTGGTCTAACGAGTTGTTTCGATTTATTCAATCGTAAAAAACGATTGATGGTGGTGATAAAAAAAGCCTCTAGGATTTTGACGTGATATCAAAGGCCTAGAGGCTTTTTAGTTTTCGAATTAAATTATTAAGCTGTTTTTAATAATTAGCTGTTTCTTTGTTTTATTCCCACTCGATAGTAGCAGGTGGTTTACCTGAAATATCGTAAGTTACGCGTGAGATACCTTCTACTTCATTAATGATTCGGTTTGATACTAAACCTAAGAAATCATAAGGAAGGTGTGCCCAGCGAGCAGTCATAAAGTCGATAGTTTCTACGGCACGTAGTGATACAACATAGTCATAACGACGGCCATCGCCCATTACACCTACTGATTTTACCGGTAGGAATACGGTAAATGCTTGGCTGGTTTTATCATAAAGGTCGTGTTTGTATAGTTCATCGATAAAGATCTTATCGGCTTTACGTAATAGGTCGGCAAATTCTTTTTTAACTTCACCTAAAATACGCACACCTAAACCTGGACCAGGGAAAGGATGACGATTGACCATTTCTTTAGGTAGGCCTAGTTCAACACCTAAGCGACGTACTTCATCTTTAAATAATTCGCGTAATGGCTCAAGTAGTTCAAGTAACATATGCTCAGGCAGGCCACCGACATTATGGTGAGATTTAATCACCTGTGCTTTACCCGTTTTGGCTGCAGCTGATTCAATTACATCAGGGTAAATAGTACCTTGTGCTAACCATTTAACATTGTCTATTTTATTAGATTCTTCTTCAAAGACTTCTACAAACACACGGCCGATAATTTTACGTTTTTTCTCGGGATCATTTTCGCCAGCAAGCTCATCAAGGAAGCGTTTTTCAGCATCAACTCGAATAACCTTAAGGCCCATGTTTTTAGCAAACATTGCCATAACTTGATCGCCTTCATCTTGGCGAAGCAGGCCATTATCAACAAATACGCAGGTAAGCTGGTCACCAATTGCTTGATGTAATAATGCGGCGACAACAGAGGAATCAACACCACCTGAAAGGCCAAGTAATACATGATCGGTGCCGACTTGTTTTTTGATAGTACGAATACTATCTTCAACAATTTGTGCTGAAGTCCATAATGTATCGCAACCACAAATATCGACTAGGAAGCGTTTAATAATGGCTTGACCTTGAGTGGTATGAGTCACTTCTGGATGGAACTGAACACCATAGAAATTACGCTGTTCATCAGCCATACCTGCAAAAGGTGCGCTTTCGGTGCTGGCAATAACTTTAAAGCCTTCAGGTAATGAGGCAACACGATCGCCATGACTCATCCATACATCAAGTAGGCCATAACCTTCTTCTGTACGTTCATCTTCGATATCGTTAAGCAGTGCTGAATGACCACGAGCACGAATTTGAGCATAGCCAAATTCACGGTGCTGCGATGACTCAACCTGTCCACCTAATTGCATCGTCATGGTTTGCATGCCGTAACAAATACCTAAAACAGGGATGCCTAATTCAAATATAAATTGTGGTGCAACAGGGGCTTCACTGCCAATAGTTGAATCAGGGCCACCCGATAGGATGATGCCTTTTGGATTGAATTCTTTGACTTCTTGTTCAGTAACTTCAGGATCTCTTAACTCACAATAAACGCCAGCTTCGCGAATTCGACGGGCGATTAATTGGGTGTATTGTGAACCGAAATCAAGGATAAGAATGCGGTGGTCATGGATATTAATACTCATAGTATTCTCTGAAAATGACTGTTTATAAAGGGACAAAACCCAGAACTAGCATGCTAGTCTGGGTTTTTAATTTATAGCGTGTTAATTTAACTGACGCGGTAGTTCGGTGCTTCTTTAGTAATGGTGACATCGTGAACATGGCTTTCACTCATACCAGCAGAAGTGACACGGACAAACTCAGGTTTAGTACGCATATCTTCAATAGTAGCAGAACCGGTATAACCCATACTTGAGCGAACCCCACCTAATAATTGGTGGATAACAGGACTTAAGGTGCCTTTGAAAGGAACTCGACCTTCAATGCCTTCAGGTACTAATTTGTCAGCTTCGCTTGATTCTTGGAAATAACGATCACTTGAACCTTGTTTTTGTTGCATCGCGCCTAATGAACCCATGCCACGGTATGATTTGTAAGCACGGCCTTGGAATAATTCAACTTCACCTGGTGCTTCTTCTGTACCTGCAAACATACCGCCTAACATAATAGTATGGGCACCAGCAGCAATCGCTTTGGCGACATCACCGGAATAGCGAATACCGCCATCAGCGATAAGTGGAACACCTGTTCCTTCTAATGCTTTGGCTACATTACTGATAGCAGTGATTTGTGGAGCGCCTACGCCAGCAACAATACGTGTTGTACAAATAGAACCAGGACCAATTCCGACTTTAACTGCATCAGCACCGGCTTCAACTAAAGCTGTTGCTGCAGAACCTGTCGCAATGTTGCCACCGATTACTTGTACTTGAGGATAGGTTTGTTTTACCCAACGTACTTGATCAAGCACACCTTGTGAGTGGCCATGAGCAGTATCAACTACAATGACATCAACACCCGCTTTAACTAATGCTTTTACACGCTCTTGGCTTTCTGCACCAATACCGGTTGCCGCACCCACACGTAAACGTTCTTGGGCATCTTTTGAAGCCAATGGATTATCCGTTGATTTCTGAATATCTTTAACAGTAATCATGCCTTGTAGATGAAAGTTATCATCGACCACAAGTACTTTTTCAATTCGGTTGCTATGCAATAAGGCTAATACTTCTTCACGCGTTGCATCTTCTTTAACGGTAATAAGATTTTCTTTAGTCGTCATTACTGATGAAACAGGGTTTTCAAAATGTGTTTCAAAACGTAAGTCACGGCTAGTGACGATACCGACAAGGTTGTCACCATCAACAACAGGTACGCCAGAGAAATTGTGAGCGCGGGTTAATTCAACTACTTCACCAATAGTTGCATTGGGTGAAATTGTAATAGGATCACGGACAACACCACTTTCAAAACGCTTCACTCTGCGCACTTCATTGGCTTGTTCTTCGATGGTCATATTCTTATGAAGTATGCCAAGGCCACCTTCTTGCGCCATTGCAATGGCTAGACGACTTTCGGTTACTGTATCCATCGCGGCAGAAAGTAATGGAATGTTGATGGTAATGTCGCGGGTTAACTTCGTTGTTAGGCTTACATCGCGGGGCATAATGTTGGAGTAAGCGGGTAACAATAAAACGTCATCAAAGGTGAGGGCTTCTTGAGCAATTCTCATAGGTCAGGATCCTGATATTACTTATGGTATTATCCCCGTAATTATATCAGTTATTGAAGAGATTTTCTAAGCGTTTTTATGGCCGTCGATAGTAACACTAGTTTAGCCAACCGACCTGTTAAAGAGGTCTATGCTGTTTCACGTTTAGTACGTGAAGCTCGCGGGGCATTAGAAGGCGCATTTTCACTCACTTGGGTGGAAGGTGAAATATCTAATTTAGCCATGCCGGCATCAGGCCATATTTATTTCACCTTGAAAGATGAAGCGGCACAAGTACGTTGCGCTATGTTCAAAATGCGTAATCGACAATTACGCTTTACGCCTAAAAATGGTATGCAGGTTTTACTGCGTGTTCGGGTAACCTTATACGAAGGTCGAGGTGAGTTTCAGCTTGTGGTTGAACATATGGAAGAGGCGGGAAGTGGTGCCTTACAACATGCTTATGAAGCATTAAAGCATCGCCTAGGTGAAGAAGGTTTATTTTCTCAAGATCACAAAAAACAATTAACACTATTGCCTAAATGCATCGGTGTGGTGTCATCGCCTGATGGTGCAGCTGTTCACGATATTTTAACGGTATTACGTCGACGCTTTCCGGCGGCAAACGTCATTCTTTATCCTGTGGCAGTGCAAGGTGTTGATTCTGCCCAACAAATTACTCGATCGATTAATCTCGCTAATCAACGCCAAGAGTGTGAGACATTAATCATTAGTCGTGGTGGTGGTTCATTAGAAGATTTATGGAGCTTTAATGATGAAGCGGTGGCTCGGGCTATTTTTGCCAGTACTATTCCGGTTATTAGTGCGGTAGGTCATGAAGTGGACTTTACCATTGCAGATTTTGTGGCTGATGTACGCGCGCCTACACCCTCGGCCGCGGCAGAGATTGCGGTACCTGAAGTAGCTGAATTGATGGGGAAAACACAGGCAATAGGGCGACGCTTGCACATGTTGATGGCACATCGACTACAAAGTGAACGTCATTATTTGAACAACTTGCAGCAACGCCTACCTTCACCGTTGCAAACGATTAAGCAGAAAATGCAAAATCTTGAGCAATTAACTCAGCGATTGAACCGTAGTAGCTCACATAACCTTAATAATAAACGTCAGCAACTTGATTACTGGTCTGTTCGCTTAAAACATCCTCAGGCTCAAATTAAAAATAATCAATATCAGCTGGCTAATTTAGCTGCACGCTTGCAGACTTCGGTAAAATCCACTCTAGACTCAGCCATTTCTCGACAGCTTAAATTGCAGCAACGGCTACAGTTAGTATCCCCTCACTCTTTTATTAAGCAGCAGCAACAGAATATTGAGCATATTGAAACACAATTAAATCAGTCAATAATGCAGATTATTGGACGACATCAGGGCCAGTTAGATAAATTACTCAATACCTTAGCCGTGGTGAGCCCATTAAATACCTTGAAACGAGGCTATAGTATTACCACGCAAGCAGACTCGGGCCGAGTAGTATCTGATATTGATGAGGTGGAAGTAGGCCAAACTATCGCGGTTCAACTTGAACATGGTCAGTTAAAATGTGAAGTTCAATCAAAGTCCAATAAGGATGCTTAAGACTTAAGTGTGATGCGATAGATCCTCACCACAGTGTGGACAATGAGTAAGATGCCCCGTGCCTGCAAGCCGAATTAATGATTTACTTTCTTTACGTGAAATACCTAAGTTTATTCTGAGCTGTTCTATTTCACGTAGTTCATCATGAGATAGCTTACCATCAGTAAGTAACATCATTAGTTTAGCTCTAAACTCATCGCGCCTGCTTTGCATTTCAGTAGTAAAACCACTA
>NVVP01000018.1 GCA_002402245.1 Gammaproteobacteria bacterium
GCAGGCTGTTAATGGCACCGAGGATGGCGATCTTATTTACGGCTTTGACCAAGTAGATGTTATAGACAGTGGGGCAGGTGACGACACTATTTATGCTCAGGCTGGCGATGATATTATCTCCGCAGGTTCAGGTGATGACATTGTTTATGCTGGCTCAGGTAATGATACCCTTTCTGGCGGCGCAGGTAACGATACCTTAAATGGTGGTGATGGTGATGATACTATTTTGGGAGAAGAGGGTAATGACATACTTTATGCCGGAAGTGGTAGTAATGTCTTAGACGGTGGTGCTGGGGATGACCATCTATATGGTGGTTCAGGTGATGATGAGCTTTCGGGCGGTGCTAACAATGACATATTGGAAGATTATAACGGCACGAATAGCCTGCATGGTAACGCTGGAGATGACCAGATCAACGGTAACGGTTCCCTTTATGGTGATGCCGGCAACGATACCTTAACGGGTACGGGTATTCTTGATGGTGGGTCGGGTGATGATACTCTTACCGGTAGCGGTACTCTTGTAGGTGGAACGGGAAATGACACCATTACATCGAATGGTGAATCAACGCTGATTGGCGGTACAGGTAATGACACCTTATATGGCTCATTTAATAATGAAATTTATGAGTTTAACCTTGGTGATGGTGCTGACATTATTATAGAAACTAAGCAGGGCGAAGCTTATACCAATATTACTCCTTCTAGCGACACGATTAGTTTTGGCCAAGGAATTACTCTCACTGATTTGAATTTTGAGCGTCATGGGGATGATTTAGTCATCGTACATAGTAATGGCTCAGATCAAATAACAGTTAAAAACTGGTATGAAGAACCTTCTAATCATTACAAAATCAATGCGTTTACATTCTTTGAGGCTAGCACACTAACGGATACAGATATTGAAGCGCTAGCCGTGACTTATGGTAGTGATGGCGATGATACTTTATTCGGTTACCGTGCATTTAATGACGATATTTATGCCGGAAGTGGTGATGATAGTGTCTGGGGACGTGAAGGTGATGATGTTATTCATGGTGAATCTGGTGATGATTACTTAGATGGTGATGAAGGTGATGATCTATTATTCGGTGGAGCAGGTAATGATAATTTAGTTGGCCGAATAGGTGATGACCAGCTTGATGGTGGAACCGGTAATGATTCACTACAAGGTATGGAAGGTAGCGATGTCCTCATCGGGGGTACTGGCGAAGACAATCTATTTGGTGGAGCAGGAAACGATCATCTTCAAGCTGGGGATGATAATGATTACCTAGATGGCGGAAGTGGAGATGATATTGTTGATGGTGGTGCTGGCGATGATCAGATTGCAGGTGGTACTGGTGATGATACGATTATAACGGGGACAGGTGATGATCTTATTGTTATTGATGATAACGGTGGTCATGATGTTATTGATGCAAGTGATGGTGGTAGCAATGGTATCTATTTCACCGGCACATTAACCAGCGACCGATTGACTTATACGCAAGATGGTGATGACTTATTAATCTTAGTTGATGATGGTAGTACACAATCAATTCGAGTGACCAATCATTTCTTAGGGGGCGAATCAGCTATCGATTGGGTGCAAGCTGCAGGAACAACGTTAATTAATACCACTCAAATTAATCAGTTAGTAGCTGGTCAAAGTAATGATGACTTTGACAGTGTGGTGACAGGAACGGCAGCAGCTGAGCAGTTACTCGGTACTAGTGGTAATGATCTTATTGAAGGTTTAGCGGGTAATGATCAACTTTATGGTTTCTCTGGTGATGACCGACTTGAAGGTGGTGATGGTGATGATTACCTCTCTGGTGGTAATGGTGGAATAACTAATTCATCTGGTGATGATGTACTTATTGGCGGGGAGGGGAATGATACGCTGGTAGGTGAAGATGGAAATGACCAGTTGGATGGCGGTAATGGCAACGATCATTATTACTATTATGCTGGTACGGGTCAGGATGTCATTACTGATTCTGGTGATGGACAAGATATTTTATTCTTCAATGATGTTACATCAGAAAGGTTAAGTTATCACCAAGATGGAGATGACCTTATTGTTCTAGTTGATGGTGATTTAGAGCAACAAGTCAGAGTAATTGATCATTTCCTTGGGGGTAATAATGAAATTATGGTACAACCCAATGGAGGCTATACTCAAACTCCAAGTAATATTGCTAGTCAATTAACTGCGCTACCGACTGAGGAGGGCGGTTCGACAGAAGATCCAACAACGGAAGATCCTACACCAGGTGATTCAGCTAATGGAAGTTCAAGTCTAGACTTCAGCGGAGATGATATCTTACTGGGATCAAGCCTTAGTGAAGTGATTGCCTCTGGAGCAGGAAATGATCAACTTGAAGGGCTGGGAGGTAATGACCGTCTGATAGGGGGAGCAGGCGATGATACTTATATCATCAATGCCGGTGATGGACATGATGTGATTATTGATACTGATGGCACAAATATCATTCAATTCTCAGGCGGACTGACCTTTAATGATGTGGCTAGTGGCTTAATGAAATCAGGTGATGACTTGATTTTAAATATAGCAGGAGGGACTGATAGCGTCCGTATTGTTCAATTTTTCTCAACCAGTAATACCATTGAGAAAATGACCTTTGATAGCGGTAGTGAATTAACTGCAAGTCAACTGTATGGAGCATTTGGCTTATCAGCACCAACAGAAAGTGCCGTAGCAGGAGACCTTATTTTAGGAGATGGTTTGGATAATACCTTATCAGCCACCGACAATAATGATGTTCTGCTTGGCGGACAAGGAAATGACAACCTCAGTGGCCTTGGTGGAGATGACCAATTAATGGGCGGTGCGGGCAATGATACTTATGTGATTGGTGCCAATAATGGCAAAGACACCATTATCGATACTGAGGGTGTGAATACTATTAGCTTTGTTGATGGTATTGGTTTTTCTGATGTGACCAGTGGTTTAATGCGTTCGGGTGATGACCTCGTGCTTCAAGTGGGCAGTGCAGGCAACCAAATAACCGTTGCTAACTTCTTCACCCTCTCGAATACCATTGAAAGCCTTGAGTTTGAAAATGGTAGCCAATTAACTGCGAGCCAACTGTATGGTGCATTTGGCGTATCGGCCCCAACTAGTAGTGCATCGATCGAAGATGCATTAAGCCATGTTATTGATGGAACGAGTGGTGATGATGTGATTACTGGAACTGCAGCAGATGAATATATCTCCGGCCATGAAGGTAATGATGTATTAACGGGTAATGCAGGTGATGATACCTATATCTTCAACCAAGGCGATGGCCAAGATACTATTAATGATAATGGAGGCAATGACACCTTAATCATTAATGACATCTCGTATCAAGACTTATGGCTCAGCCAACAAGGTGATGATTTGGCCATTAACCTTGTTGGTACCGACGACACGGTAACCGTTCAAGACTGGTTTACTAATGATGACTATCATATTGAACAGATTGAAGTGGGTGACTTTGTCATGCTTAACAACCAAGTTGATCAGTTAGTCTCAGCCATGGCTGCTTATGACGTACCTGCTGGAGCGGGAGCTGTAGTGCCTCAAGATACCAAAGATGCATTACAAACGGTGATATCTGAAACATGGCAAGCAGCGTAGAAAATTAATAGAAGGTTTTAAGTTTATGGCCTCGGCTGAAAAGCCGAGGCTATTTTATTTAGGGGAAACCATACTATTTTTGTGTGATTTTATTATTAGCATGCAAAAAATGTAGTTATGAAAATGATTACATTATCTCCCCTGTTGGTTTACAAAGTGTTTGACTTGTAACGAAGCAGTTTATGCACAACGCGGTGTAGTAAGGTAATAAGCAAATATTATAAAGGCATCCTCGGATACCTTTATAATATTTAAATGTTACTTGGGCTATATAGCTATAACCGTTAGTTTTTAAACGTGTATTTTTTGAACAGTACTTTGTTTAGCTGATTTCTTACCGCTATCAGGGGTTGATATATCCTCTAGTGCACGCAGTATATTTTGACGTGTAATAGTGCCTACTAGCCTGTTATCAGTAATGACAGGGAATAGTTTGTATGAACCTTTAAGGAATAGTTCTGCTACATCGATAATAGGTGTTTCTACATCGATTGTATCGACGTTCTTAGTCATATACTCTGATACTTGGCCAGCAGCACCATCTTGCTGGTAGGCAGAGTTTAAGGCGACTTGCATACAATCTTTTTCAGATAGAAAGCCAATCATATTACCGCGCTGGTCAATGACTGGTGCACCTGAAATGCGAGCTTCGATCATTTGGTGAATTGCTCGCAGGATGTCCATATCTGGCGTAAATTTGTATTTATTGGCGGACATATAATCTTTTACTTTAAGCGATGCGAGCATAATGGACTCCGTTATAACTTATTGTCTTTGAGCAGTTCTTTCTTTAGTGTACATTCTTCTTTTTCAACAGATGAACATACACCACTACAGCTACCTGCTAGGCCTACTTGATTCAGACCTCCACAGCTACCTTTGATTGCAGGTCGGCCTAGGATCACGCCAATGGCCATACTAATCAGGGCAATGGCCATGATGATGAAGGTAATAATAAAAATAGACATTAGCCAAAATCATCTAAGAAGATGTTTTCTGGCTCAACGCCGAGATCTTCTAACATATTGATTACCGCGGCATTCATCACGGGAGGACCACACATATAGTATTCACAATCTTCTGGTGCGGGGTGATCTTTTAAGAAGTTTTCATTTAGCACATTGTGGATAAAGCCTGTATGACCAGTCCAATTATCTTCTTCAGATGGATCTGATAGGGCTACATGCCATTTAAAGTTATCATTTTCAGCTTGTAGGGTATCAAAATCTTCTACATAGAACATTTCACGCATACTTCTAGCGCCATACCAGAATGATATTTTACGTGGGCTTTTTAAGCGGCGTAGTTGATCAAATATATGAGAACGCATAGGTGCCATTCCAGCACCACCACCAATGAAGACCATTTCTTTATCGGTTTCTTGGGCAAAGAATTCACCAAATGGACCTGAAATAGTGACTTTATCACCGGCTTTTAGGTTAAAGATATACGATGACATTAGACCAGGAGGAACATCATCATCGGCGCCTGGAGGAGGAGAGGCTATACGTACATTAAGCATGATAATACCCTCTTCTTCAGGGTAGTTAGCCATTGAGTATGCTCGGATAACATCCGTTTTTACAGTAGATGTATAACGCCACATATCAAAGCGATCCCAATCACCACGATATTCATCACCAATATCAAATGTTTTATATTCACTGACGTGTGGAGGACATTCTATTTGAATAAACCCACCGGCTTGGAAATTAACACTTTCACCTGAAGGTAATTCCAATACAAGTTCTTTAATGAAGGTCGCCACATTGTCATTTGAACGAACTGTACACTCCCATTTTTTAACGCCGAAGACTTCTTCAGGCACTTGGATCTTCATGTCTTGTTTAACAGCTACTTGGCATGATAAACGTTCGCCACAGGCTGCTTCACGCTTGGTAATATGAGCTTCTTCTGTCGGTAGGATTGAACCGCCACCTTCTAATACTTTAACTTTACACTGGCCACATGTACCACCACCACCGCATGCTGAGGATACAAATAAACTAGAGTCAGCTAAGGCACCTAATAACTTTCCCCCAGCTGGAAGAGTAAGGGTGCGCTCTCCATTTATTTCAATAGAAATATCACCAGTGGAAACCAGTTTAGTTCGAGCACTTAAGATCAACAGGACTAAGGCCATAATGATCACGGTGAATAACGAGATACCAAGGATGATTTCCATTATAGTTGAATCCCCGAGAATGCCATGAATCCCATAGCCATTAGGCCTGCTGTAATAAAGGTAATACCTAAGCCTTGTAGGCCATCGGGTACATCTGAATATTTAAGCTTTTCTCGAATACCGGCGATAGCAGTAATCGCCATGGCCCAACCTAGGCCACTACCGACGCCATAAACGGCACTTTCGGCGAGATTATAATCACGTTCAACCATGAATAATGTTCCCCCGAGGATGGCACAGTTCACGGTGATTAACGGTAAGAAAATACCTAAGGCGTTATAGAGTGCGGGGGTAAATTTATCCATGGCCATTTCTAAAATTTGTACCATGGCAGCAATTACGCCGATATAACTGATTAAGCCTAAGAAACTTAAATCAACATCAGGATAACCTGCCCATGCTAGAGCGCCATCTTTAAGTAGATATTGGTAGATTAGGTTATTGGCTGGCAAGGTAATCATTTGCACTAAAATAACTGCAATACCCAGGCCTAATGCTGTTTCTACTTTTTTAGAAACGGCAAGGAAAGTACACATGCCCAAGAAAAAGGATAAAGCCAAGTTCTCAATAAAAATTGAGCGAATAAAGAGGCTGAGGTAATGTTCCATTTATAGGACCTCCGTACGATGAACTTGATGGATTTGGTAATCCGCCGGTTCAACTTGTTCTTTTTTGATGCTACGAATTAACCAGATTAATAGGCCGATAACGAAGAATGCACTGGGTGGTAATAACATTAAACCGTTGGGAACGTACCAGCCGCCTTCATTGGCAACAGGAATAATAGTATGGCCAAATAATTTACCTGTTCCAAGAAGCTCACGGAAGAAGGCCACTACCATCAAGATTAGGCCATAGCCTAAACCGTTACCGATGCCATCAAAAAAGCTTAAAACAGGACCATTTTTCATTGCAAAGGCTTCTGCTCGACCTAATACAATACAGTTGGTAATAATGAGTCCGACAAAAACAGAAAGTTGTTTGCTGGCTTCGTAGGCATAAGCCTTTAATAATTGGTCAACAATGATAACTAATGAGGCAATAATCGTCATTTGCACAATAATACGAATACTAGATGGAATGTGATGTCTAATAGAACTAATCATTGCACTGGCAAATGCCGTTACCGTCGTTAAGGCAATAGTCATGATGAGTGCTGCCGTCATATTGGTGGTGACGGCTAATGCAGAACAGACACCTAATACTTGTAGTGTAATAGGGTTATTGTCGATAAGAGGGTCAATGACACTCGATTTAATTTCACCTGCCATGATTATTTCTCCGCCTCAGCACTCATTTTTTTCAAATAAGGGCCGAAACCATTATCACCTAACCAGAAGTTAACCAAATTAGAAACACCTCGACTTGTGAGGGTAGCTCCTGATAAACCATCAATTTTATGTTCGGCATCAGTTGTCTGGAAGCTGACATGGCCGCGAATAACTTCTATTTTTAATTCACCTGAATCATTAAAGGCTTTCTTACCCTGCCATTGCTTACGCCATTTTGGGTTATCTACTTCGCCGCCTAGACCTGGAGTCTCGGCATGAGAATAAAACTGTAATCCACCGATGGTATTGAAATCAGCTTCAAGTGAGACAAAACCGTACAGTGTTGACCATAGACCATAGCCATGGATAGGTAGTACGACTTGGCTTATTTCGCCGTCCACTTTAAGTAAGTAGATTTTTGCTAAATTAGCTCGACGGGAGATGTTGGCAATATCTTGTTCGCCAGATAAGGCAATACTTTGATTGGGATCGCCTGCTGCTTTACGGCGATCGAAGGATGCAGGATCAATATCAGAGTAATCGCCCGTTGATAAATCAACTAATTTTATTTCAAATTGCTCGAACAGCTTATTTACATCAGCTTCTTCGTTCAATAATCCTGTAACGGCAAGGATGTTTTTTCTAATATCGGTTGCTTTATTGGCTTTCTGTAATGGTTTGAACATAACTGCTGATGCAGATACGAGTACAGAACAGACTAAACACAGTAGGAATGCAACGATAATTGTTTTTTTAGGATCGTCATTGGGTAAGTCTAGTATTTTGCCAAAAAATCCCCGTTTTTTATTTTGATCTGTCATGGCTTTAACTTCGCTTCATTCTACGTTGAATATTGGCACGCACGACAAAGTAATCAATCAGTGGTGCAAAGAGGTTAGCAAATAGAATGGCTAACATAATACCTTCTGGGAAGGCGGGGTTAACCACACGTATTAATACCGTCATAAAGCCAATAAGTGCGCCATAAATCCAGCGGCCTTTATTGGTCATTGAGGCTGAGACAGGGTCGGTTGCCATAAAAATCATACCAAAAGCAAAGCCACCTAAGGTTAAGTGCCAATGCCAGGGTAGGGCAAACATAGGGTTTGTATCGCTACCTATTAGGTTAAATAACAGAGTGGTTGCCACCATGCCGAAGAATACACCAAAAATGATGCGGTATGAGGCTACCCGGGTATAAAGCAAAAATGCAGCGCCGAGTAAACAAGCAATCGTGGATGTTTCCCCCATTGAGCCTTGCATTGCACCTAAGAATGTTTGTGTCCAGGTGAAGCCGGCATCAGTAATAGCTTGTAACCCACCTTCAGCACCTAACGCTAATGGTGTTGCACTAGTGTAACCATCAACAGCAGTCCAGACTGCATCGCCTGACATTGAAGCGGGGTAGGCAAAGTATAAAAATGCTCGGCCTGTTAGTGCAGGGTTTAAGAAGTTTTTACCGGTACCACCAAAGACTTCTTTACCTAACACAACGCCAAAGATAATCCCTAGAGCTACTTGCCATAACGGTGTAGAAGCTGGAAGAATTAAGGTGTATAGCATTGAAGTTACTAAGAAACCTTCATTTACTTCATGGTTACGTACTGCGGCAAATAAAACCTCAAAGGTTCCGCCCGCAATTAAAGTAGTGAGGTAAATGGGTAAGAAATAGAGTAAACCATGAAGCATACTATCGGTAATGCTATTTGGGTTAAATCCTATGCCTAAATAGCCTAAAACTGTACCTCTCCAAGTATCAAGCCCCGTCATGCCAAGTTCAGACATGGCTGCATTAGCTTGGTGGCCGGTATTCCATAACATCATCATAATGACTGGGAATGTAGCGATAACCACGTAGGTCATGAGGCGTTTTAAATCAATACCATCACGGACATGTGGAGAGCCGCGGGTTGTATCGGCTGGAGAATAAAGGAAAGTATCCACCATTTCAAAAACAGCAAACCACTTATGGTAAGGGCCACCTTTTTGAAATGAAGGCTCTACTTTGTCGAGGAATCGTCGTAAACGCGACATACTTATCCTTCTTTTTCTATTTGAATGAGGTTTGTTCGTAGCACAGGGCCATAGTCAAACTTGCCTGAACATACGAATGAGCAAAGCGCCAAGTCTTCTTCATCAAGTTCAAGACAGCCTAATGCTTGTGCAACATCGGTATCTTTGACGATCAATGCTCGTAATAGTTGAGTCGGTAGAATATCTAAAGGCATCACTGTTTCAAATGCACCTACAGGAACCATTGCTCGTGGACTACCATTTTGTGACGTAGTTAAACTTAAGTTTTTCTTACCGATAATTTTTGAGAAGAATATATTAAGGGCGGAGAACTTGTTTTTACCTACAGGTTTTATCCATCCAAAGAATTCACGTTCTTGTTCTTCTGCAATTACGGATATTTGTAGGTGGAAACGGCCCAGGTAGCTAGCCCAGTTTGATGCAGTATGACCATGTAATACCGACCCTGAAATAACTCGGGATTGAACTGGGGTCAATTCATCACGCACTAAGTCTTCAGTACTTGCACCAAGGCGAGTACGCAGTAAACGTGGATTAGTAACCAATGGGCCGGCTAGAGAAATGATACGCTCAACCCATAATTTACCTGTGGTAAATAATTTGCCCATTGCAATGACATCTTGGTAATTAATTTGCCAAATTATTTTGGTCGCATTGACTGGATCTAGGTTGTGGATATGTGTTCCAGCTAGTCCTGAAGGATGAGGGCCAGAGAAAGTATGAGTTTCRATCTTGCTTGATGTATTGGCTACTGTTGGAGCCGATTCACCCTGGCAGACAAATACTTTACCTTCGGTTAAGTGGCTTAATACAGTCAAACCATTAGCATAATCATCGGCGTATTCATTGATGACAATTTGTGGCGATACAGCAAGTGGGTTGGTATCAGTGGCAGTGACAAAAATAGAGCTTGGAATGCTATCTGGAGCAGGAGATTTACTGTAAGGCCGTGTGCGTAATGCTGTCCATAAGCCAGATTCTAATAAGTTATGTTTAACATCATCACGAGGTAAGTCGTTAAGTTGGCCAGTTGAATATTGCTTGAAAGTGATTTCATCATCGCCTTCTAAATCAATAATAATCGCTTGAAGTACCCGTTTAGAACCACGGTTTATCGATCTGATAGTACCTGCACCAGGTGAGGTAAATTGAACTTCTGGATTTTTTTTATCAGTGAAAAGAGCTTGGCCCAGTTTCACCTTTTGCCCTTCTTCAATTAGCATCGTGGGTTTCATACCCATGTATTCAGTGCCGAGAAGAGCAACGGAAGTAACGCTATTTGCATCACTAATAGTCTGTGCAGGCTCACCTGCAAGGGGCAATGTAAGCCCTTTTTTTATAGAAAAATGCATAGGTGTTCGGTTAAGGCAGTTAAATTGAGCTTCTGCCAACTCCTTTAGGCCAAGATTGGGGCTTAGTATAGGAGCTGTTGGGAAGAATGGGAAGTTATTTGAGTAAAAACCCGATAAAAAGTGGGATATTAGTCCTGTTGTGGTGTTTTAAGCCAATAAAACCCAATAAAAAAGGCAATCAATGTCGTTAAGGCTGCAAAGCTAAATGTCACTGTGGGACCAGGTGATAACCAAAAGTAACCACTTAATAAACTGCCTAATGCGCCACCGGCACCAAAACCGATACTGCTATATAGCGCTTGCCCTCTGCCTTGATTTCGGCCAGTGAAGTGAGTGTGAACCCATGCAATAGCGGCAGCATGAAAGGTACCAAAGCTGGCAGCATGCAACAGTTGAGCAAATAAAAGTAAGCCGAGAGAGTCGGGGTAGAAGCCAATAATAAGCCAGCGTACGGTACTAAGTAATAAGCTAATCAATAAGACTTTTCTAATTCCAAATCGAGGCAGCCATTGATGCATAAACAGAAAAATAATGATTTCAGCAACCACGCCTAAAGCCCACAGTTGACCAATATTACTGCGACTATAGTGATGCTGCTCTAAATAAATAGTATAAAAGGTGTAATAAGGGCCATGACTCATTTGAACTAAGAAACAAATAGCCAAAAAAGCGATAATTTCGCGTCGTTTTAAGATTGATAAGAGTGGCGGGGGAGAATGAGTATCGTTAACAGGATGGGTGTCGGGGGTGGCAATACTAAGTATCCATATTGCGAATAAGCTAATTACAACCGCATAGGGAACGATTTCGGCTGAAAAGGATTCAAGTAAGCCGCCTAATACGACCACACTGACAATAAAGCCAATCGAACCCCACAGGCGGATTTTGCTGTAATGATGACTATATTTACCGAGATGTTGCAAGGTAACCACCTCAAATTGAGGTAGTGAAGCGTTCCAAAAAAAGCTAAATAGCAGCATGATGGTGGCTATCCAGAGATAGCTGTTATCAAATACGATACAGGCAAAACTCAGAGTGCTTGCTAGACTGGCAAAGCGCACAATTCTCATACGTTTGCCGTGGTGATCCGCTAGCCAGCCCCAAAGATTGGGCGCTACAATTCGGGTCGCCAATAAGATGGCAGTAAGCTCACCTATTTCCTTGGCGTTGAAGCCTTCCCATTGTAAATAAAGCCCCCAATAAGGGACTAGAATACCTAAACAAGCAAAGTAGAAAAAATAAAAGCCAGATAAGCGCCAATACGGCGTATTTTTAAATGGCATTTAACGGCAACGATTAAGCTTGAGCAGGAATAATAGGTGTTTCTGTTGTTACATCACTATTTTGAGCACGGTGACGTAACATATGGTCCATTAATACTAGAGCTAACATTGCTTCAGCAATAGGTGTGGCACGAATACCAACACAAGGATCATGACGACCTTTGGTTCTTATTTCAATCGCTTCACCTTGGGTATTAACACTACGACCAGGAATACTGAGACTTGATGTGGCTTTTAATGCCATGCTGACTAGAATATCTTGGCCACTTGAGATGCCGCCTAAAATACCACCGGCATTATTACTTAAGAACCCTTCTGGGGTAATTTCGTCACGATGTTCGGTGCCTTTTTGAGTGACAGAATCAAAGCCTGCACCGATTTCAACGCCTTTAACGGCATTGATACTCATCATTGCGTGAGCAATTTCAGCATCAAGACGGTCAAAAATAGGTTCGCCTAAACCTGGGGGGACATTACGGGCCACAACATTAATTCGAGCACCAATAGAATCACCTTTTAAGGATTTCATATAATCCTCAATGGCTGTTTCTTTATCTGCATCTGGGCAGAAGAAAGCACTTTTTTCAATCTGGTCCCAATCTAGTTTTTCAATAATAACTGGGCCTAATTGAGCTAGGTAGCCCTGAATTTCAATGCCAAAATGTTGTTTTAAATATTTTTTAGCGATGCCACCGGCCGCAACACGCATCGCTGTTTCTCTCGCTGAAGAGCGGCCACCACCACGGTAATCACGAAAACCATATTTCTGGTGATAGGTATAGTCGGCATGAGCAGGACGGAATTGGTTCATGATATTGCCATAATCTTTTGAACGTTGATCGGTGTTCTCGATCACCATAGCAATAGGTGTTCCTGTGGTCTTGCCTTCAAACACACCGGAGAGGATTTTGACTTGATCTAATTCTTTTCGCTGAGTGACATAACGTGTTTTCCCCGGGCGGCGGCGATCTAAGTCGCCTTGTAAATCAGCTTCAGATAATTCTAGTCCAGGAGGGCAACCATCAAGAATACAACCAATAGAAGGACCGTGGCTTTCGCCAAAGCTGGTTACTGTAAATAATTTTCCGAAGCTATTGCCTGACATAGAGATGTTCCAAGTTAAATTTTTTGGCGAAAGGTACTAAACAATAAATAGAGTAGCAAATCCAAGGAAAGCTACAAAACCGACTACATCGGTTACTGTGGTGAGCAGGACACCACCAGAGAGTGCAGGGTCAATACCAAATCGTTTTAACATCAGTGGAATTGATACTCCTGCCAGTGCAGCCGCGATTAAATTGATGATGATTGCAACACCAATTAAAACGCCAAGTTGAATGCTAGTGAACCAAAATGCGGTGACAATTGCGATAGCAATAGCCCAAATAACCCCATTAATCGCCCCGACGGATAACTCTTTTTTTAGTAACCAGCGTTCATTTCTGTCATTTAGTTGGTTGAGTGCCATAGAGCGGATAACCAACGTTAATGTTTGACTACCAGCAACGCCACCCATGCTGGCGACAATGGGCATTAAAATAGCTAAGGCAACTTGTTTCTCTATAGTGGTATCAAATAAACCGATAACCCATGCCGCTAGAAATGCGGTGCATAAATTAACGCCTAGCCATAATGAGCGACGTTGAACACTCTTCTTCACTGGAGCAAAGGTATCTTCATCTTCGCCTAAGCCCGCCATACTTAACATCGTATGCTCGGCATCATCACGGATAACATCGACCACATCATCGATAGTAATACGACCTAATAAATGGTTACCTTCATCGACAACAGGCGCTGAAATAAGATCGTGCTTTTCAAAACGTAGTGCGACATCACTTTCATCAGTACTCGCCAGAATAGCTTCAATTTGGTGAGACATGACTTGGCTAACGGTTAATGAACGACTGCGACTCACTATTTGCGTTAAAGGTAATGTACCAATGTAGTGATCCTGATGATCGACGACATAGAGACTATCGGTATTTTCGGGCAGCTCTCCTAGCACACGAAGGTAACGTAATACGACTTCTAAGGTGATATCAGAACGAATAGTAACCACATCGGTGTTCATTAAACCACCGGCAGTTTCTTCATCGTAAGCAAGTACGGTTTCTACTCGACGTCGATGCTGGCTATCCATGACATTCAAGACTTCTTGAGTCACATGATCGGGTAGGTTTTGCAGAATATCGGCAACATCATCAGGCGCGAGATCTTCGGTTGCGCTGACTAAGTCTTCTGTATCCATGGTTCGGATCAGATCAGTTTGAACATCTTCCCCTAGATAAGATAAAACATCACCGCGGAGTTCAGGGTTGATTATCGGCCAACAAACTTGACGTTCTACAGGAGGAAGAGACTCTAAAAGATGTGCAATTTCAGCAGGATGTAAGCTAGCCAATAAACGTCGCATACGCAAAAAACGGCCGGTTTCAAGGGCTTCTGCAAAGGTGTTAATTGGGTGGCTATCGATTTTATCTTGTGTTGTTTCAGGCATTAGGATGTCCTAAAGGTGAACACGTAGCGGCTGCTTGGATGGCGCTATTCTAGCCTGCTTAGCCCTGTTTAGGGTATTTAATTAGGGGAAAAATCATCAGGCCAAATAAAGTAGGAACCAAAACGACCAGATTTTGCTTCACCCCCCGCATTCTCTCCTTTTGGGGTTAATGTTTGTTTAGAATCAACTTCATTGATGTATCCATGAGAGATTAGTTTTTCAAGTAGTTCTGGAGTTTTTAGTTTTAATTGAACTGCCAATTTAGAGGTGGTTATTTTAGATGCACTGATTTCAGATAATGAGGATTGTTCTATTTCAGTTTCTTTAGTTGTTACCTTTTCTAATGAAATTCTAACCTCATCACTGATTCGGATGATACGTTGAGCTTCTTCATAAGTATCCTTATACATCTCAGGATCGCTATCTCGGGATACATAAACACCCATTTCATTATTATTAACTTGGCTGAATTCGTAAAGGTTTAAGCTAGTAATAATACAAGAGCTTTCATTTATATAACATTTTGCATGTAAGTTTTTGCAAAAGCTGGTGCGAATAAAAGATAGTTCATTTAACCAACTTATCTCCGTAGGTTGTAATTCACTTTTCCCATAAATAATTCGAACATCAATTTTCAGTCTATTTTTATCTTCAAGTAATTCTTTGATTCGGTCATTTAATTTTAGATAAGGACTGATAAGAATTAGGCGATCTGAGGCACTTTTTATTAACTCTTCTAGATAATAGTTTGTAGCACTTGTATTTAGAAATTTTGCCATATTTAAAGATTACCTTGATTCGTGTTAGATGGAATTACATGATTTATATTTATAGACTAATTTTAATGCACTGAACTATTTATTTCTTCTACTAATAATTCAGCCTCTAATGCATCTGAAATAGTCAGAATATCCAGTGAGTTTTCCGGTAGTTTATTCAAATCAGTTTCGTTAATAATTTGTTTTATTTCTAATAATACATTGGGGTGCATACTAAAGTTATCTAAACCTAACGCTAGAAGCAATCGAGTAAAACGAGGGTCACCGGCCATTTCACCGCACATTGATACAGGGATATTATGTTTTTTACCTGCATCGAGAGTCATCTTTATTAGGTTTAACACGGCAGGGTGTAAGGGGTTATAGAGGTAATTAACATGATCATCAATACGATCAATGGCCAGCGTATATTGAATTAAATCATTGGTACCGATAGATAAAAAATCAGTTTGTTGGGCGAACATTTCGGCACAAATGGCACTGGCGGGAATTTCTATCATTGCCCCGGTTTCAATATGATGATCAAACTCTAAACCTTCTTGAATTAGTTCTTTTTTACATAGCTCTAATTGGTGTTTGGCTTGTTGTAGTTCATGAATGGTGGAGATCATTGGAAACATAATCTTGATTTTACCAAATGCGGATGCACGTAAAATAGCGCGTAATTGAGTGCGGAACATGGCGGGTTGTTTCAAGCATAATCGAATGGCTCGAAGGCCTAATGCTGGATTGGTGGTAGCTTGATTCAAGTTACGCCCACCATCAACCGTTTTATCGGCACCTAAATCAAAGGTTCGGATGGTGACAGGTTGATTATTCATGCCTTCAACTACTTTTCTATAAGCAGCAAGCTGTTCTTCCTCTTCAGGTGGTGTTGCGCGGTTCATATAAAGGAACTCGGTTCGATAGAGTCCAACACCCTGAGCAATGGTATTGCTGATCGCGGTAATGTCTTCCGCTAAATCCGCATTGGCTTGTAGGGTTATATCAATACCATCACGTGTTTGACTTGGGCCAGATTTATAGCGGCTCAGAGAGGCAATATGCAGTTTAAAATCAGTGCGACGTTGGCTATATTCTAATAAGGTTGCTTTATCGGAACCTGCGATAAGCGTGCCTGTTTCACCGTCGATAATGAGGGTCTCATTATCTTGGATATAGCGCCTGAGGGAGCCTACACCCACAATGGCAGGAATGCCTAGGCTTCGAGCCAAGATGGTGGTGTGAGATGTGGCGCCACCATGCTCAGTCACAAAGGCGGCAATGCCTTGATGTTGCATTAACATGGTATCTGCAGGGGTAAGATCCTCGGCAATAATGATTCGGCCTTTTAGCTTACCTTCTGTTACGTCATCGGCGCGAGCATGTTCGTTGACGAGAAAACGCAGGATACGGTTGACCACATGATCGACATCATCACGTCGAGTACGTAAATAAGGGTCATCCATTTCGTCGAACACATTGATTAAGGCATCACGTTGTAGTTGCAAAGCCCACTCGGCATTACAACGACGATTACGAATCATATCCATCGGTACTTGTGTCAATGAAGACGCTTGTAACATGAGCAAGTGGGTATCAATAAAAGAAGATACATCTGCGGGTGCGTTAGCCGGTATCGTATTACGAATAGATCGCAGCTGAATGGTCGCCTGTTCGTTGGCTGCTTGTAGGCGCTGAACTTCTTTTTCTATATCTTTTTCATCAACTAAATATTCTTCAACATCGGGTTTATTATGAAAAAGAATATGCGCTTTGCCAATCGCAATACCACGGGATACACCTACACCTTGAAGTTCGAGATTCATTCTCCTTCTCCAAAGTAGTCTTTGATAAGTATGTCTATTGCCGTTAATGCTTGTTGTGCATCATCACCTTCAGCTTTGACTACAATGCTTGAACCTTTGGCGGCGGCCAGCATCATCATACCCATAATGCTTTTGCCATTAACGCTGCGGCCATTGCGCGATACGGTAACCTCACTATTAAATTGAGACGTAGTAGTGACAAATTTAGCAGAAGCACGAGCATGTAAACCTAATTTGTTGATAATAGTAAATTCTTGTTCAATCATTTTGAGCAGCCTGATTTATGACACTTAGCGATACCTTCCTGTCCACCTGATAACGCCTTTTGTTCTAATTCATTTAGATTAAGCATGGGGTAATTAAGCACACGAATCAACATAGGTAGGTTGAGGCCTGAGACAACACGAATATCATCTCTATCAGAGACGGTGCAGGCGATATTACTAGGTGTTGAGCCAAACATATCAGTGAGAATGAGGATGCCCGTCCCTTGATCAAGGCCAGTCAGTTCAGCATCAAGCTGTTGTTTAATGTATTCAGGCTTATCATTAACCGCAATAGAAATTACTTTTGTGGGTAAGGGCGAGCAAGATAACATTTGTCGTGCAGTGTTAATCAGCTCTGCACCAATTTGATTGTGGGAAATAAGTAAGATGCCGACAGCCATTAAATTTCTCTGTAAAGTAGGGTCATAGTGTCTCAGTCATTAGTTCGGTATGACGAAGTGTAAATGTATCTGCAGTGTTTTTAGCGTTCTCTTGCATAGCTAACCAGCAGTGAATACGGTGTGAAAGTGATGCAGGGTTATGGGGGTTAAGGGTTACTGAGGGTAAAGATATACCTGCAAATGTGAATATAGCAGGAGTCGGTCTCAGAGTGATGTCTAAATTAGCTTGCTGTAGGTGAACAACATAATCAACGGCATGAGAGTGATGCCATGCATTGCGGTTAAAGACAGTAGCAATATCAATAAGGCCTAATTCTCGAGTATGTAAGAGGCCTTCTAATAGAGGTGGACATTGACCAATAATTTGCTGATCGAGCATATGAAGCTCGACTACATCATCGGCAATCAATTGATGGCCTTGATAGAGCAATTCGAGAGCAAGGCTGCTTTTACCTATACCCGCTTTACCGGTAATTAAAATGCCTTTGGAATTAATTGAAACTAATACGCCATGATGGCTCTGAGGCTGTGTTGTCATGGCTAGAAGAGAAGGCTAATCGTCATCTTGTGCTAATAAAATATCGAATATTAATTCAGCATTATTAGCATCACGAATTTTTTGGCAGTTACCTTGGTCACGAAATAAGCTGACCAGTCTGGCTAGATGTTGTAAATGTTTATCACCATCTTCTTCAGGTACCAGTAGACCAAAAACGATATCTACTGACTTATTATCTGCGGATTCATAATTGACCGGAGTATCTAATGTCATCATTGCTGCAATGGTATGCGTTAGACCTGGGATGCGGGCGTGCGGTATTGCCACGCCCTTTCCCAACCCTGTAGAGCCTAGCCTTTCTCGCTCAATAAGTGCGTTGAATATAACATCGGCACTAATCTCGGGCGTATTCTTTGCCAGCATAATGCTAATATTTTCGATAATGCGTTTTTTACTAGACGCAGTATTACTACTATCAATATTGGTAGCATTAACAAGTAAAGCAGCTATGAGCATCAGGGTTCCTAAAGTAAATTAACTAGCGTTATGCTTCATATTGGCACCATCGGCTTGATGGTGATTTTTAATTTTATCTTTGTGTTTGATAATTTGACGATCAAGTTTAGATACTAAGTGCTCAATCGCTGTATACATATTTTCATTTTCATCTGATGCGAATAAGTCGGCACCGCTTACATGCACAGTTGCTTCAGATTTTTGACGTCCTTTTTCAACTGATAGAATGACGTGAACGTTGGTCATGTGATCAAAGTGGCGAGTTAATTTCTCAAATTTACTATTAACATGATCACGAAGGCTATCAGTAATATCCATATGTTGTCCGCTTAAACTTAATTGCATCGAGCTTCTCCTTGGTTAAAAAACAGCTGGAGTTATACCAGCCGCTTGCGTTCATTCGAGGGTTGAATTGCTAATGTTTCACGATATTTAGCAATGGTTCTTCTTGCGACATTAATTCCTTGATCATTGAGGATATCAGCAATTTTACTATCGCTGAGAGGTTTCCTTGGGTTTTCTGCTTGTACTAATTTTTTAATAATGGCTCTAATCGCTGTGGCTGAACATTCGCCACCACTATCGGTACTGACATGGCTAGAAAAGAAGTATTTCAATTCAAAAATTCCACGAGGAGTATGCAAGTATTTTCGCGTAGTCACCCGTGAAATAGTGGACTCATGCATTTCAACTATTTCGGCAATGTCAGCTAAGACAAGTGGTTTCATGGCTTCTTCGCCATGGTCTAAAAAGCCAGATTGGCGTTCAATAATAGCGCCAGCTACTTTGACTAAGGTTTCATTACGACTCTGTAGGCTTTTTAAAAACCACCGCGCTTCTTGTAAGTTATTTTTTAAATAGACATTGTCGGCGCTGTTATCAGCTCGTTTTATCATTGACGCGTAATGTTCTGCCACCTGAATTTTAGGCGCATTATCAGGATTGAGTGATAACTGCCAAGCGCCATTGATTTTACGGGTATAAACATCAGGCACGATGTATTCTGTTTTATCTATTTGAATATGACTGCCTGGTCGAGGATTCAGCTGTTGAATACTTTTAACCAAATCGGTCAATTGCTCGTCACTGACTTTCAATAGACGTTTTATTAGGGTGTAATCACGTTTTGCTAAGGTATCAAGATGTTTATCAATGAGTTCTGTGAGTAATTCGAGTTGCTCAGTATCTGATTCATATAAGCGTAATTGAATTAATAAGCACTCTCGCAAATCACGTGCCGCGATGCCAATAGGATCAAAGTGCTGGATACGGTGTAAAACGGCTTCAACTTCTTCGACAGTAATATCATCGTCTTCTTCTGCATGCAGACTTTGCTGAATATCTTCAAGTGATACAGGCAGGTAACCATCATCTTGAATTGAATCAATAATGATAGTGGCAATGGCCAGTTCAGTATCAGTAAAGGGGGTTAAGCGCATTTGCCATAGCAGATGTTCGCGTAATGTATCGCTGCTTTCATCTTGATCTTCGCGTACCAAACCAGAATCAACTACTTGGCTGGTGGTAAGGCTGGCAGGGGGCATATCAAAGGTATCTTCCCATTCACTGTCAGTAGGAAGATCTTCAGGGATAGCACTATTTTCTAATTGATTAACTTCTTGGCTAGCAGGATCGACTGCTTCGGTTTCTTTTTCTGGTTTCTCAGCTTCAAACTCTTCATCAACTTCAAGTAATGGGTTTGTTTCCAGTGCTTCTTGGATTTCAGCTTGTAACTCAAGAGAAGATAGTTGTAACAAGCGGATAGCTTGTTGCAGCTGAGGAGTCATTGATAGGCTTTGGCCTATACGTAGCTGTAGTGAGGTTTTCATCGCCTACCGTAGAAAAAACTTTATGTTCATGGCTTCTATACTACCGTAAGTATTATGGTGTTGGATAGAGTGAATTATGATTAATTGATATGCAGGGTTCTAATACTTACAAATTGTGTAGTTTTTACAAATGCTTAGTTAATCTGACGTGGGGTTTTATTGTTCAATAATGGCATGATTGAGTAGGAATTTAGTGGGTTCGGCTAGTTAAAAAACAGTGATCGCGGTTGATTTAAAGCTTAGATAGAGTGTGTCGCCAATGGTCAGCTGCAGTTGCTGTAGTGATTCTATGCTGATGGTGACATGAAATTTTTCACCACAATCGACAGTTAAGCGAACACTAGCGCTTTCTTCTGTTTCAGCAATAAGAGTGAGTCGGCCTTGAAAACTATTCTGCATGCTCGACTTTAATGGCTGAACGGAGACAATAATTTGGTTAGGTGCAATGGCAATATGCTGAGCATCATCTCGCGTGCTGGTGGTTTGAATGGTGATGTTTGCAGTGATAAATTGTTGCTGTTTAAGATGGCCATTAAATACATTAATTAACGGAGCCGAGGTTATTTTACCCTCAATCAGGTTAATTGATTGTTCGGCTATAGCGATTCCTTGCAAGCGGTCATGGGTTGAGAAAATAACGGTTTTTTGATTGTGTTGTGAAAAAGAGTGGAGCKGCTGTTCTAAAATCTGAATATGCTGAGTATCAAGATGAGAGAAGGGTTCATCCAATAATAAAATATCAGGTTGGTAGGCAATGGCACGAGCAATAGCAACACGTTTTAATTCTCCTCCTGATAGCGTATTAGCAGCTTGAGAAGCTAAATGCGTGAGTTGGGTTTGTTCTAATGCCTGCTGAATTAAGTCGCGATGACGCGATTTGGAAATATGCTGCAATGTCAGCGCGAGTTTAATATTGTCGTAAACACTGCCGGGTAATAAATAAGGTTGCTGGGCAACAAAGGCGATTTTTTGTCGATATTGTCTAGCTAATGGCCAAGTTACTGCTTGGCCAAAAAGAGATACGTCACCTTCATCTGGACGAGAGGTAAAGGCTAATAAGTTAAGTAAGGTCGACTTTCCTGCACCATTATCACCGAGTAAGGTGATACATTTATTGGCGGGGATTGTTAAGTCATCAATATTGAGTATGCAACGCTGTGGCGTGTTTACTTTGATGTTATTTAAATGATATGCCTCGGTCATGACTTATTCAACCAAGCTAAACTAAAGTTCAAAATAAAGGCGAGAATGAGTAGTAGCAGACCTAAGGCTAGACCAAGCTCAAATTCCCCTTTACTGGTTTCAAGTGCGATTGCCGTGGTCATGGTACGGGTAAATCCTTCAATATTACCGCCTAACATCATTGCTGCGCCGACTTCACCAATGGCTCGACCAAAGCCGGTGACAATAGCTGCAAGCATCGCTAGCCGAGTGGTACGAATAACCTGAATAGCCAAAGGAATAGGTTTGGCGCCAAGGCTAATCAGGGTGGGTACTAAACGTGAATCAGCGGACTCTACCGCGGTAATAGCCAAGTTCATCATGATGGGGAAAATAAGGATTGTTTCCGCCATGATGACAGCACTAGGTGTGTAGAGCAGACCTAAGTGACCCAAAGGCCCCATACGACTCAATAGACCATAAAGTAACAAGCCAATAACCACCGTGGGCATGGCCATTAAGGTATTTAAAATATGCTGGAGAAAGCCTTTGCCGCGAAATTGATTAAGGCTAAATGCTACGCCTGCAGGAATCGCAAACAGGGCTGCAATAAAAGAGGCTGAGAGTGAGACGGAAACAGAAGTGAAAACAATATGATAAATCGTAGGATCAAAGCTGAAGATAAGTTCAACAGCTGAGACTAGCGAATCAATAAAGTAATTCACTTTGCTAGCTACGAATTAAACTAGGCCTAAACGCTGACAGATTGTGAGCGTAGGGTCGACTCGGTTCATGCTATAGAAATGTAAGCCGGGCACACCTTGATCGATTAGTTTCTGGGTAAAATCAGTTAAAAAATCGAGCGTGAAGGCTTGTAATGACTCAGTGTCATCATGAAACTCTTCTAATCGTTTGCGTAACCAACGTGGCAGTTCTGCACCACAACCATCAGAAAAACGAGCCAGCTGAGCAAAGTTATTAATCGGCATAATACCGGGAATAATCGGTATATCAATACCTGCTTTTTGGCAGCGATCAATAAAATATAAATAAGCATCAATATTATAAAAATATTGCGTTAACGCACTATCAGCACCTGCATCCACTTTACGTTTAAAGTTAATTAAGTCTTTTTCTGCTGATGCTGCTTGTGGGTGAACTTCAGGGTAAGCGGCCACTTCAATAGTAAAATGGTCTCCTGTTTCTGCACGAATAAAATCGATTAGTTCATTGGCATAACGAAAATCACCCGGCTCACGCATTCCTGATGGTAAGTCGCCACGAAGTGCTACCAAGCGACGAATATCATGAGACTGATACGTTTTAATAAGCTGACGAATACTGTCTTTAGATGAACCCACACATGATAAATGGGGTGCTGCATCAATGCCTGTGACTGCACTTGCTTGTTGAATTTCAACTACCGCAGCCAGCGTATTATCTTGTGTTGAGCCACCGGCACCAAACGTCACTGAATAAAACTCAGGTTTTAGAGGTGCTAGTTTTTCACGTACATTGCGTATATTAGCGATACCTTTTTCTGTTTTAGGCGGGAAAAATTCGCAGCTAATCGTCAGTGATTTAGTCATGGTTTTATCATCATGTTTAAGTAAAAAAGGGCTAAGCTAACTTAGCCCTGATTAGTTTAGTAACGGTAATGGTCTGGCTTGTATGGGCCTTCTTTGTTTAAGCTTAAGTATTCTGCTTGTTCAGTGGTCAGCTCAGTTAAATTAACACCAATTTTATTTAAGTGTAAGCGGGCTACTTTTTCATCAAGTGATTTAGGCAATACATACACTTCATTTTTGTAGTTATTATTATTTTCCCATAACTCAATTTGTGCCATTACTTGGTTAGTAAATGAGGCTGACATGACAAAGCTAGGGTGGCCGGTTGCACAACCTAAGTTTACTAGGCGACCTTCAGCCAATAAGGTAATACGTTTACCATCAGGGAAGATAATGTGATCAACTTGTGGTTTAACGTTTTCCCACTCGTATTGACGTAATGATGCGACTGCGATTTCAGAATCAAAATGACCAATATTACACACGATAGCTTCATTTTTCATTGCAAGCATATGGTCATGGTTGATTACATCAACATTACCGGTAGTAGTAACAAAAATATCACCAAGATTAGCCACTTCATCCATATTGACTACACGATAACCTTCCATTGCCGCTTGTAAGGCACAGATAGGATCAATTTCCGTCACCATTACTGTTGCGCCCATGCCTTTAAATGCTTGAGCACAGCCTTTACCTACATCGCCATAACCTAGAACGATACAAATTTTACCGGCAATCATTACATCCGTTGCACGTTTGATACCGTCTAATAAAGATTCACGACAGCCGTATAAATTATCAAATTTAGATTTGGTCACCGAATCATTTACGTTGATTGCAGGTACTTTTAAGCTACCTTCTTTCATCATTTCGTATAAACGATGCACGCCGGTAGTGGTTTCTTCTGATAAGCCTTTAACATCAGCTAATAATTCAGGGTAATCATCATGCATGATTTGAGTTAAATCACCGCCATCATCCAAAATTAAGTTTGGACGCCAGTTATTAGGGCCAAAGATAGTTTGTTCAATACACCAAATAGCTTCTTCGTTAGTTTCGCCTTTCCAAGCGAAAACAGGAATATCTTGAGCGGCAATTGCAGCAGCGGCTTGATCTTGGGTTGAGAAGATATTACATGAAGACCAACGAACTTCTGCGCCTAAATCAATTAATGTTTCAATTAATACGGCTGTTTGGATTGTCATATGTAAACAACCGGCGATACGTGCGCCTGCTAAAGGATTTTTACCGGCATATTCTTCACGAATAGCCATTAAACCAGGCATTTCTGTTTCAGCGATTTTGATTTCTTTTTTGCCCCAATCAGCTAGGCTAATATCGGCAACTTTATAATCAGGTGTTAGGTTTTCAATAGGTGATGTCATTACATTTTCCTTAAAATTTATATTTAAATGCCAGCGGCTGCACGTAAAGTGTCAGCTAAATCAGTGCGTTCCCAAGTGAACTCAGGCTCTTCACGACCAAAGTGACCGTAAGCAGCTGTGGCTTTATAGATTGGGCGAATTAGGTCGAGCATTTTTACGAGACCAACAGGACGTAAATCAAAGTGTTCACGTACTAAGGCTTCTAACTTATCTTCAGTGATTTTTCCGGTGCCAAATGTTTCAATACTTATTGATGTAGGTTGGGCAACACCAATGGCATAAGACACTTGGATTTCACAGCGATCAGCTAGACCGGCTGCAACAATGTTTTTAGCCACATAACGACCAGCGTAAGCAGCACTACGATCTACTTTAGATGGATCCTTACCTGAGAATGCGCCACCACCATGTCGAGCCATACCACCGTAAGTATCAACAATGATTTTACGACCGGTTAAACCCGCATCACCCACAGGGCCACCAATAATGAATTGACCGGTTGGGTTAATATGAAATGCGGTGTCTTTAGTTAACCACTTAGCCGGTAATGTAGGTTTAATAATCTCTTCCATCACTGCTTCTTGCAAGTCTGTTAACGCTATTTCTGGATTGTGCTGGGTAGATAACACCACGGCATCAATGCCCACAGGCTTGCCATCTTCATAGATGAAAGTAACTTGGCTTTTTGCATCAGGGCGTAACCATGACAATGTACCGTTTTTACGTACTTCTGCTTGGCGTTGAACTAAACGATGCGCATAAGTAATAGGTGCAGGCATTAATACATCTGTTTCATTGCTCGCATAACCAAACATTAGACCTTGATCGCCTGCACCTTGATCTTCAGGTGTGGCACGATCAACACCCATAGCGATGTCAGCTGATTGTTTACCAATCAAAGACATGACCGCACAGGTTTGACCATCAAAGCCAACTTCAGAGCTGTTATAGCCGATATCAGTGATTGTTTTACGTACGACGTCTTCTAGATCAACCCATGCGCTGGTGGTAATTTCACCGGCGACAACGGCTGCACCTGTTTTAACTAAGGTTTCGCAGGCAACACGGGCATGGGGATCTTGGCGAAGAATTTCATCAAGAATGGCGTCAGAAATTTGATCGGCAACTTTATCAGGATGCCCTTCTGAAACAGATTCAGATGTGAAAATTGAACGATTACTCATGATCAACTTACCTCTTAATATATGTAAATGGTTAGGTGATGAGTGTTGTTTTTAGTGTTCACCAGAAGGGTGAAACAGATGATACAACGCTCATTATTATTTTATAAATTAATAATGAACGCAGTTAAAGGTATAAATGTGAATAAGCCTAGCAGGATGAATCCTGGCGCAGCGTTCCTTATTCAGGCGTAAATTTTAGTTTATATGGATGAGAAAAACAAGGTTGAATTGTATTTTAAGCAAGTGAGTTAGATGTGGTTAATACGTGTATTTATTGTGGTTATTGAAACTGTTAACCTCACCATAATAGACAATTTATACTTCTAAACGGTAACCATTTTGCTTTAACCACTGCTGAGCTTGTTTAAAGTTTGGGCAATGCTTTTTGACTAAGCCCCAGAATAAAGCGGAATGATTATGATGAACCAGATGGCAAAGCTCATGAATAATGACGTAATCAATAATGTCACTAGGCGCCAAGATCAATTTCCAGTTGTATTGAAGGTCACCACGCACCCCACAGCTTCCCCATCTCGCTTTATAGGTTTTAACGGTAATGGTTTTAGGCTTGAACTCTGTATTTTTGGCTAATTTTGCGGTACGCGATCTTAAATAGAGTGTTGCTTGCTGTTTATACCAAGTGATAATGCTTGCACGCAGTGTATTTTTCGATAGACGGTTTAGTCGGCCTGTTATTTTCAGTTGGGAGATGGTTTTACTTACGGACACTGATTTTTCAGCGTGAACTAATGTTAATGCGTAGTCCTGGCCGAGAAAGAGGAAATTTTCACCTTCAATAAATTGTTTATCAATAGGGGCTTGTTGTGACTGTTCTGTTAACTTTTGTTGTATCCAGGGTGTTTTTTTTATCACAAAGTCTTGAGCAAATTTAAGCGGTAATCGTGAAGGGATATGAATTGAAACACGATTGTGTTTAATCTTTAATGCAGCTGTTTTACGCCGATTACTTTTAATGACTTCAACAATGAAGCCATCCCCTTGGATTGTTTGCATTTATTTTCGCTTCATTCCGTATAATAAGCGGCTATTATGACATCATCTAACTTTACACTTAACGATTCTCATCGTCTTTCTATTGCGCCTATGCTCGATTGGACTGATCGAGACTGCCGCTATTTTCTACGTTTAATCTCCAAACATAGCTTGTTATATACCGAAATGGTCACTACCGGCGCTTTGATTCACGGCGATCAAAGTCGGTTTTTAAATCATCATGTAAGTGAGTATCCACTGGCACTACAATTAGGGGGTTCAGATCCTGATGATTTAGCACTCTGTGCTAAATGGGGCGAACAGGCCGGTTATAGTGAGATAAACCTTAATGTAGGTTGCCCAAGTGATCGCGTCCAAAATGGTGCGTTTGGCGCGTGTTTAATGGCACAGCCTCAGCTGGTGGCGGAAGGCGTGGCAGCCATGCAGGATGCCGTTAATATTCCGGTCACAGTCAAAACACGGCTAGGTATTGATAAGTTAGATAGTTATCAATTTGTCAGTGACTTTATTGGCCAGGTTGCTGAGGCTGGTTGTGAATTATTTATCATGCATGCACGTAAGGCATGGTTACAAGGCCTAAGCCCAAAAGAAAACCGTGATATTCCACCATTAGAATACGACCGTGTCTATCAACTTAAACAGGATTACCCCGAGCTTCATATCGATATTAATGGTGGCATTAAAACCTTGGCAGAGGCAAAGTCTCATTTAGAGCATGTTGATGGGGTGATGATTGGCCGTGAGGTTTACCATAATCCTTATATTTTGGCCGAAGCGGATGCATTATTATTTGATGACCAGCATCAGATAGCTTCGCGTCATGAGATTATCCTCAGTATGTTGCCTTATATTGAACAAAGAATGACTGAAGGGCGGCCACTAAAATCGATTACACGCCATTTATTAGGTATATTTCAAGGCCAACCTGGTGCCCGGGCATGGCGACGACATTTAAGTGAAAATGTACATTTAGCGGGCGCAGATCTGACCGTATTAACTGATGCTTTAGCCTTAGTTCCTGATACCGGTACCTTTATTGAGTAGATGTAAAGCAAAGGTAGTTAAGGCGATAATACAGGCAATAATAATTGAAAATGCCACTTCAATAGCAATATCAGAAGTACCTAACATGCCATAACGGAAGGCATTGACCATGTAAATAATTGGGTTGAATAGTGATACATTTTGCCAAAATTCAGGTAGAAGAGTGATAGAAAAGAACACGCCACCTAAATAAGTTAATGGGGTTAGGATAAAGGTAGGAATAATGGAGATCTGATCAAAACTATTGGCATAAATACCATTGATAAACCCGCCCAAGGCAAACATAATCGCACTTAATACCACCATGGAGATGGTGACAAAGATATGCTGAATAGATATATCGGTAAAAAAGAGTGAAACAAGGGTAACGATAAGCCCGACACATAAACCACGAGCAATCCCACCTGCTACATAGCCAGCCAAGATAAGATAATTTGGAATTGGGGCGACTAGCAATTCTTCAATATGGTTCTGAAATTTGGCACTATAAAAGGATGAAGCAACATTTGAATAGGCATTGTTAATGACCGACATCATAATAATGCCAGGGGTAATATAGTCGATATAACTAAAGCCGCCCATTTCGCCTATTCTACTGCCCATTAAATTGCCGAAAATGATGAAATATAAGGTCATTGTAATCGCGGGTGGCAGTAATGTTTGTGGCCAAATACGAATAAAACGCCTAACTTCACGCGTTAATAGGGTATTAAATGCAACCCAATGACGATAATAGAGACTGTTCATAATGTGGCCTCAGATTTTTCGACTAAATTGAGGAATAACTCTTCTAAGCGATTGGCTTTATTTTTCATACTACGTACTTCAATATGTTGTTCTGTTAGGGCTGAAAATAAGTGGTTAAGGTTATCATCTCGTTGCAAGTCGACTTCTAAGGTAGTGTCATCTAATTGCTGAATCGTGAAGTTGGCTAACTTAAAGTCTGCCGGTAAGGCTGAGGCCAAATCAAGCACAAAGGTTTCTTTATCTAAACGGTTTAATAGTGACTTCATATCGGTATTTTCAACGATGAGACCTTTATCGATAATGGCAATATTACGGCATAAATTCTCAGCTTCTTCCAGGTAATGAGTAGTGAGAATAATGGTAGTGCCTTGCTCATTTATCTTTTGTAAGAAAGCCCACATTGAACGTCTTAGCTCGATATCTACTCCGGCTGTGGGCTCATCGAGGATAAGTAGCTTAGGACGATGGACTAAGGCGCGAGCAATCATTAGGCGGCGCTTCATACCGCCTGATAATGAGCGTGCAGTTGAATGTCTTTTATCCCATAAACCTAGTTGATGTAATAACTCATCGGCACGAGGTTCAGCTTCTTTTTTAGCTAATCCATAGAAACCTGCTTGAGCAACCAATATATGTTTAACTTGTTCAAAGCCATTGAAGTTGAATTCTTGCGGTACCAGACCTAATAGTGATTTGGCTTGTTCTGGATTTTTTTCAATGTTGATATCAAATACTTGTACATCACCAGACGATTTGGTGACCAGTGAGGTAATGATACCAATGGTAGTTGACTTGCCCGCACCATTTGGGCCCAGTAACGCAAAAAAATCACCTTGTTTAACGGTAAGATCTATACGCTTTAAAGCTACAAAACCATTACTATATGTTTTGCTTAAATTATTAATAGAAAGTGCATTCATAAAAAGAGCATCGTAGGCAGAATAAAATGGCTAGGTTATCATGATGAAGATGAAAGAAAATAAATTTCCACAAAAAATAGCTGCGCCAGTCACGCAAGATGAATTATTACAGCGTTGTGAGCAATTAGCCGGTAAAACATTAGGCCAAGTAGCCGCAGAAATGGGCCAAATTGTACCGGAGAATCTACGTAGACATAAAGGCTGGGTGGGTAATCTATTGGAGTCTTATTTAGGGGCTGATGCGGGCACACAAGCACAACCTGATTTTATTGGTCTTGGCATTGAAATGAAAACCATGCCGTTGAATGCATTAGGCCAGCCGAAAGAGTCAACCTATGTATGTACTGTGCCCCTGAAGCAAAATGGTCAGCAAGTGTGGCAGGACAGCTGGATACGACGTAAATTATCCCATGTACTCTGGTTACCGGTTGAAGCAGCGGCTGATATTCCTTTAGCGGATCGATATATTGGCAATGGCTGGTTATGGAAACCGACAGTCGAGCAAGAGAGAATGCTCAAAGCTGATTGGGAAGAACTAATGGACCGTATTGTATTGGGCGAGCAGGCTGAAATTACAGCAAGGGAAGGTGAATATTTGCAAATACGGCCTAAAGCAGCCAATAGTCGCGTGTTAGCCAAAGGGGTTTCAGCATCGGGTGAGTCGGAACTAATTAATCCTAAAGGCTTTTATTTACGCACATCATTTACCAAACAGCTGCTAGTTACGGCATAATGGGCAAAATATAGATGTTAAAGGATGTCATGTGAAAAGTATTAATGTGTTGGTAGTCGATGGTTCGGCCGTATTTCGCGAGATGTTAGAGACCTTAATGAAGCGTTTAGGCTGTACGGTTACCGTCGAAGAAACGGGTAAAGAAGGGCTCGAAAAATTAAAAACTAAACAATACACATTGATTTGTATCGCCTACCATTTACCCGATATGGAAGGTGCCGACTTTTGTGGTCAAGTTCGAGGAATACCTAAATACCAAGATACCTCGCTAGTGATGCTGACGGCTGAAGACAATATCACCATTTTAAAAAGAGCAATGCTAGCCGGTGCTACTGATATTTTTAATAAACAAGATATTGCTCAACTTGAAACCTATGTTCAACGCTTAGTTAAACGTGAAACACGCGTTATTACAGGCCGAGTGTTATTCGTAGAAGATTCACCCGTGTTACAAATTGTCATTATTGATCTATTAACCGATATGGGATTGGATGTTGACGCCTATACTCGTGCAGAAGATGCATGGTCGGCTTTTCAGCAAGGTGGCTATGATCTTGTTATTACCGATATTGTGCTTGAAGGTTCGATGTCAGGTGTTTCCTTAGTTCGAAAAATACGCCGAACAGAAAGTGATGTGGGCGAAATTCCGATTATCGCCGCCTCAGGCTTTGATAATGTATCTCGCCGTATCGAATTATTTAATTTAGGCATTAATGATTATATTGCTAAACCTATTATTCCGGCTGAACTTGTTGAGCGCGTGTATAACCAGATCAATACTTATCATTTGATGCTAGAGCTACGCTCACAACAGCGATCTTTATATAGTTTAGCGATGCTAGATGAGCAAACTCAATTATTCAATCGCCACTCAATTCGTGAGTTTTCTTTACGTTATTTTAGTGATGCGGAACGCCATAAAATGCCACTTAGTTTTGCCTTAATGGATATTGATTTCTTTAAGAAAATTAATGAAGATTATAGTTATGAACGAGGTGATAAGGTATTAGTCGAACTAGGCATGTGGCTTAAACGTATTTTGCGTGATGGTGATATGGTGGTTCGTTGGGGTGGCGGCGAGTTTTTATTTATATTAGCCAATTGTGATGGCGAAGCGGCAGCGACGTTGATGGGGCGAGTTGCGGCTAAATTGAAGCGGTTGAGACCTACAGGAATTGCTGTCACTGCAAGCATCGGTATTTCAACCATGGGTATTGGAGAAGAGCATACTTTAAGCAGCTTGATTGATCTTGCCGATAGAGCGGTATATAAAGCTAAATTAGCGGGTAGAGATCGGGTGCTTAGGTTTGAAGAAGTATTGAGTGCTCAGTCTGAAGARGATGAGCTATATTGAGCTGCAAAATCAGCGCATTGTGTTTGGTTAAGCATAAATACACCATGACCACCCAACTCAAAGTCTAACCAGAAAAACTCAATCTTAGGCCACTTTTCCATCACGGCAAAGTCACTATTGCCGACTTCAACAAAGAGTAAACCTTCTGGCGTTAGGAATTCTGCTGCTCTTAGTAGAATTTGTTCTACTAAGGCTAAACCATTATCTYTAGCTTCTAGCGCTAGAGTAGGTTCATGGCGATATTCTGCTGGCAGTGTTGCCATTTCATCAGCACCCACATATGGAGGGTTACTCACAATCAGATCGTATTGTTTTCCAGCTAGTGCTGACCAGCAATCAGATTGAATGGCAGTGACTCTATCTGAAATATCATATTTGTCGATATTAAGTTGGCTGACATCAAGTGCATCTTGGCTAATATCAACGGCATCAACATTAGCATCAGGAAATGCATCCGCACAGGCTATTGCAATACAACCGCCGCCAGTGCATAAGTCGAGAATAGAATTAACCGAGTCAGGATCGATTAACCAAGGTGTAAATTGCTGACTAATTAACTCTGCAAAAGGAGAGCGAGGAATTAGAACACGCTCATCAACATAAAAAGGCATGCCAGCAAACCAGGCTTCATTGGTTAGGTAAGGAACAGGTACACGGTCAGTTATACGGCGTTCAACCAAGCTAACAATGTGTTTTTTCTCATCGGTAGTGAGGCGTGCATCAGCAAATAGTTCAGGAAATTCTGTCGCCGGTAAATGTAAGCTGTGCAAAATTAATTGTAATGCTTCATTAAAGGCATCGACATTACCATGGCCATAAAAAAGGTCAGAAGCATTAAATTGCGAGTTCACCCAGCGAAGCATATCTCGTAAAGAATGTAGTTCATTAATAACGGCTGGAGATATAGCTGCCATTATTGGCTTACATCAACAAAGTGACCGGCAATCGCGGCAGCGGCCGCCATTGATGGACTCACTAAATGAGTCCGACCACCTAAACCTTGGCGACCTTCGAAGTTACGGTTCGAGGTTGAGGCACAATGTTCTTTTGCTCCTAAACGGTCAGCATTCATCGCTAAGCACATTGAGCAACCAGGATCGCGCCATTCAAAACCAGCATCAATAAATAGTTTATCTAGGCCTTCTTTTTCGGCTTGTAATTTGACTAAGCCTGAGCCTGGAACCACTAATGCCTGTTCTAAACTGCTCGCGACATGTCGACCTTTAATGACCGCTGCTGCTTGGCGTAAATCTTCGATACGAGAATTAGTACAAGAACCGATAAAAACACGGTCAAGTTTAATGTCCGTAATGGCTTGATTAGGTTTAAGTCCCATATAGGCTAAGGCTTTTTCCATACCACTACGCTTGATAAGATCTTTCTCTTTAGCAGGATCGGGTACATTTTCATCAACGGCCACTACCATTTCAGGCGATGTTCCCCATGAGACTTGTGGTTTTATATCGGCGGCCTGCAAGACAACTGTTTTATCAAAGGTAGCGCCTTCATCAGTATGTAAGTCGCGCCATGCTGTTACAGCTTGCTCCCAGTCAGCCTCTGAAGGGGCGAAAGGGCGGCCTTGTACATAATCAATAGTAATATCATCAACGGCAATAATTCCGGCGCGAGACCCTGCTTCAATGGTCATATTGCAGACTGTCATACGGCCTTCCATGCTCAATGCGCGAATAGCTTCACCAGCAAACTCGATGGTATAACCGGTTCCGCCGGCAGTACCTAACACTCCAATAATCGCTAACACAATATCTTTTGCCGTTACGCCATCTCTCACTTGACCATCAACACGCACTAACATGTTTTTTGCTTTAGTTTGAATTAAGCACTGAGTGGCCATAACATGCTCAACTTCAGATGTTCCTATCCCAAAAGCAAGCGCACCAAACGCGCCATGAGTAGAAGTATGCGAGTCGCCACAGACGACAGTCATACCTGGTAATGTCGCCCCTTGCTCAGGGCCTACAACATGAACAATACCTTGGCGAACATCATTCAGGTCAAACTCGGTAACGCCAAAGTCTTTACAGTTTTCATCTAGTGTTTCAACTTGTAAGCGAGAGATAGGATCAGCGATACCTTGTTCACGATGACTTGTTGGAACATTGTGATCAGGAGTAGCTAACATTGAGTTGAGACGGTGAGGTTTTCGGCCTGCTAAGCGTAATCCTTCAAATGCTTGTGGAGAGGTCACTTCATGCACTAGTTGACGGTCGATATACAGTAATACTGTGCCAGATTCATCCGTACGAACAATATGTTGTTCCCATAGTTTATCGTAAAGTGTTTTGGCTGTAGTCATGATGAATTGGTTTTTATAATACTAAAAGAGGCAATTATACAGCGAAGCGATGAATAGCTCTAATTATGAAGGAACTATTTGGTTGGGATCTTGAGCGAGGAGAGTTGAAAACAGGGATAAAGGTTAAATTTTAGGCAAAAAAAAACGAGTCACCGATAAAGGCCTGACTCGTTTTTTCTATTTGGAAATGTGATTATTCCATATTTGCGTGTCTAAATCTCATTTGCTCTTCTTCAATGCCGCGCTCATGTATTAGATGAGACACCATTGCTTCTAAGAAAATCAATGTAGATAATTCAAACATTGTACCCATAGGCATGCCTTTGGTAGCGGTAAAGCTATCATCAGAACCTACTTGGATTGTTTGATCAGCTAAATCGCCAATAGTAGAGCTAGATTTTGAACAAATCAGCACTACTTTAGCGCCTTCAGACTTGGCTTTATTAGTAAAAGACACAAGCTGAGTAGTTTCACCTGAACCTGAAATGACGATTAATAAATCACCTTTTCGGATGCTAGGCGTACTAATTTCACCCTGAACAAATACTTCATAACCACTATGCATCAATCTCATACCTAGGAAGTTACCCACTAGTTTTGAGCGACCTGCACCTGTAATAAAGATGCGTTTAGCGTCATCACACATTGAAACTAAAGTAGTTTCTAATGAATCATCAGTAGAACCAAGGATATTAGTGATTTTATTTAATAGTAGATCTCGATGCATTGTACTATTCCTTATGCTGCGTCAACTAAAGCACGCAATTCTTTAGCTGAATCAGCTGGAGAATCTGCACCGTAGATAGCCGCGCCAACAACAACGATAGTTGCGCCAGCTTGAACTGTGCTTTGGATTGTATCTTTGTTGATACCACCAGCAACAGAGATTTTAACATCTAAGCCAAGACCAGCAATTAATGCTAAATCAGCAAAAGGTGTTTGACCTGCAGCTTGTGCATCAAGACCAGTGTGAACACCGATGATTTGTGCGCCGTTAGCAACAGCTTCTTTAGCAACAGCAGCTTTATCTTCAACAGAGATTAAATCAATTTGAGCTTCAGCATTGTTCGCTTTAGCTGCTTTGATAACACCGTTAACCGTTGCAGTATCAGCTGCACCTAAAACTGTACAGATGTTACCACCTGCTTCGAAGAAAGGTGTTGATTCGTACTCACCCGCATCCATAGTTTTAAGGTCAACTAAGATTTTTTTAGTTGGGTGTGCTGCTTTTAAAGCCTTAACAAGTTTAAGACCGTTATATTTGATACATGGAGTACCAATTTCTAGAATGTCAACATATGGTGCTACTGCTTCAGCTAGAGCCATTGTTGCGTCGAAATCTAGAGAATCTAGAGCCATTTGGATTTCAGCCATGTTACCTACTCCTAAAATAATTTTAAATTTATACACGTTAATTACGCGATTTGGAACTATAGTTCAGATACCAGAGTAAAGTCAATTTACCCTCGTAATCTGAGAAAAACCAACCGTAACATTGAATTATTTAATTCATGTTACGGCTGAGAATTTATTAAATTATTGCTACTTTATTTAAGTGAATTAAGCTTCTAATTCAGCTAAACGACTTGCCAATAATTCTTCTAGAACACCTAAAGCTTTAGCAAAACCATCAATACCTTCCGCTAGTTTTTCTGTCGCCATACGATCTTCTTTATGCATTGCTTCAAATGTTGCTTTATCCATATTGATTTTTTTAATATCAGAGTTAGCAGCATTGTCAGCAGATAATTTTTGCGGCAATTCACCTTCAGTTGATTGCAATTCATCCAGGATACCTGGTGAAATTGTTAGCAAGTCAACACCAGCCAACTCAGTGATTTCACCTAGGTTACGGAAGCTTGCGCCCATAACTTCAGTTTTGTAACCGAATTTTTTGAAGTAGTTATAAATTGCAGTAACAGATACAACACCTGGATCTTCTGCTGCTGGGTATGAATCTGTACCTGTATCTTTTTTGTACCAATCAAGAATACGACCCACAAAAGGTGAGATAAGGGTAATACCATTTTCAGCACATGCAACAGCTTGGTGTAAACCAAATACTAAAGTAAGGTTGGTGTGGATACCTTCTTCTTCAAGTACTTTCGCTGCTTGAATGCCTTCCCATGTTGCTGCAATTTTAATCAGAATACGGTCACGTGAAACGCCAGCTGCTTCGTATTGAGCAATTAAATCACGGCCTTTTTCGATTGTCGCATCAGTATCATAAGATAAACGCGCATCAACTTCAGTTGAAACACGTTGTGGCACGATATCAAGAATTTTTAGACCAAAAGATACGGCTAAGCGGTCAAATGCTAGGGTAACAACATCAGCTGAAGATGCAGCAGCACCTACAGTTTCACGAGCACCTTTTAATGTGTCATCAACAATTGCTTGATACTCAGGCATTTGAGCTGCCGCAGTAATTAGTGATGGGTTTGTTGTTGCATCACGAGGAGTAAATTGTTGGATAGCTGCAATGTCGCCAGTGTCGGCAACCACAACGGTCATTTCTTTAAGCTGATCAAGTAGATTTGCCATGTTTAAAGATACCTTCTTATTCTAAAGTTAAAAACAGATACACATCATAATTATTGCGTATCCGGGGTTTGAGCTACTTAAAAAGTATTCTTACGTACTAACTACGGCAGAATAAGTAATGTTTTAAGTTGTTAGCAGTGGGGTTAAGGTTTAATTAACCTTGGCTGCGAATGTATTGTTCCACACCAGTAAGCACTGACTGGTCACGGATATAACGTTCAACGCTAGTAATTACAGTGCTTTTTTGAGCACGGATATAACGTTCAACGCCAGTAATTGATGTGCTTGTTTGTGCACGGATATAACGTTCAACACCTGTTAAACCATCGTTATTTGCAGCGCTTGCTGCAGATGGAGCTGTTGTAGTTTCAGGTGAAGATGAAAATAAACCTGAAAAGAAGCTGCAAATTGAAGCGAAAAAGCCTTTATTGTTATTCATGGAGGATACCTCTGTTATGTTGTTTTACTAAATTATCATTAGTAAATAATTGTTATTTCATTTTACGCTGTGGCAATGCAGAAGAGTAAACATGAATATTAGGACTGCTTCTTATTTGTGACCACGTCATTTAATTAAGCTGAATAGATTCACCAGCATCGTATCATTTACGTGTTGCTCTTATTCTACTGAATCCAACAGTAAAAAACGAGTGGCTATGAATAATCAGCCACTCGTCTTTTATATCTTAAGACTTAATAATTAAATCGAGTCTTATGCTGCATCAACTAATGCACGTAATTCTTTAGCTGAATCAGCTGGAGAATCTGCACCGTAGATAGCAGCACCAACAACAACGATAGTTGCGCCGGCTTGGATTGTGCTTTGGATTGTATCTTTGTTGATACCACCAGCAACAGAGATGCGAACACCTAAGTTTAAGTCAGCAACTAATGCTAAATCAGCAAAAGGTGTTTGACCTGCAGCTTGAGCGTCAAGACCAGTGTGAACACCGATGATTTGAGCACCGTTAGCTGCTGCAGCTGTAGCACATGCTGCTTTATCTTTAACGCTGATTAAATCGATTTGAGCTTCAGAGTTGTTAGCGTTAGCTGCTTTAATTACGCCGCCCATTGTAGCTGTATCAGATACACCTAAAACAGTACAGATATCTGCACCAGCTTCGTAGAAAGGAGTTGATTCGTACTCACCCGCATCCATAGTTTTAAGATCAACTAAAAGAAGTTTGTTAGGGAATTTTGCTTTTAAAGTTGTAACAAGCTCAAGACCGTTATACTTGATACAAGGTGTACCAATTTCTAAAATGTCAACATAAGGCGCTACTTGCTCAGCTAGTGCTACAGTTGCATCAAAATCTAGAGAATCTAGAGCCATTTGGATAAGTGCTTTTGCCATATTGACATGCTCCTAAAAATATAAAATGAAAAGTTGTGTACGCTAAATTTACGCCCCGAGACTATAAGACAGATTACTCATAGATGTCAATTTGATGGGCTTGGTGATTATCTTATCCCTTTGTATACTCTGGACACAGGCAATTATAATATGAGACGCTAACTCTTTAATTAGCTGTTAAGCGCAACAATATGGGAAATAAATCATAAGATTATGGGAAAAATAGATAATGTTGGTGGATTAATTATAGATATGGATGGCGTGTTATGGCATGGCAATAATGCTATCAAGGGTTTGGTGGAGTTTTTCACTTGTTTAGATGAGCTTGCGCTTCCTTATATATTAGCAACCAATAATGCCAGTCTGACACAGCAGCAATATGTCGACAAATTAGCCAAGATGGGCGTGACGATGTCCGCTGAAAAAATACTGACCTCTAGTATGGCGACGGTAAGTTATCTATTAGAGACATTGCCTAAAAATAAGCGACGAGCCTTTGTGATTGGCGAACAAGGCTTGCGGCAGCCGCTCATAGATAGCGGTTTTACTCTCACCGAAAACTATCAAGTTGATCAACCCGATAAAGGGATTATAGGTGAAGGGGCCGATATTGTGGTTTCAGGTCTAGATCGGCAGTTAACATGGGATAAATTAGCCACTGCCACACTCAATATTAATGCGGGCGCTGCATTTTATGCGACTAACTCAGATACTTCTTTGCCAACAGAATTGGGTGATGTGATGGGCAATGGCGGTGTATTGGCTGCATTAGAGGCGGCAACTAAAGTCAAACCAGTGAGTATTGGCAAGCCTGAAGCTTTTTTATACCAACAAGCATTAAGCTTACTGGGCACTAATAAAGATAACACCATTGCCATCGGCGATAGATTAGATACTGATATATTGGGTGCGGTTAATGCAGGAATGCGAAGTCTGATGGTGTTATCGGGTATTTCATCTGAAAGTGATATTCAAACGGTTAATTATCAGCCAACATGGATATTGGACGATATTACAGCGGTCAGCAAGGTATTAAGACATTCTTTAGCATCATAAATTTAAGGATAGTAATATGAAAAAAATCATTAACGGTGTTGATAGCTTATTAGCAGAAAGCCTGAATGGCTTTGCAAAAGCACATCAGGACATTGTCAGTTTAAACTCTAGCCCTTACTTTGTTACTAGAAAGCAGCCAAAGGACAAAGCCAATAAAGTAGCGTTAATTTCTGGCGGTGGTTCAGGCCATGAACCTTTACATACAGGTTTAGTGGGCAAGGGAATGTTAGATGCCGCCTGCCCAGGACAAATATTTACCTCCCCCACGCCCGATCAAATGATGGCCGCCGCGCAAGCTACAGAAAATGGTGCAGGTGTATTGTTCATAGTTAAAAATTATGCTGGCGACGTGATGAATTTTGAGATTGCCGCTGAAATGATTGATTGTGAACACGCGACTGTTCTGGTGAGTGATGATGTGTCATTGCCCAAAGACCATAGTACTGGCCGACGAGGTGTTGCCGGTACATTAATTGTGGAAAAAATAGTCGGTGCAGCAGCGCAAGCAGGAAAAAGTCTACTTGAATGTAAAACGTTAGGTGACAGGGTTAATGATGCTACCGCATCAATGGGGGTAGCATTAACCAGTTGTACTGTGCCTGCACTAGGGTCTCCGACTTTCGATATTGGCGACAATGAAATTGAAATGGGTGTGGGTATTCATGGTGAACGTGGTCGAGAGCCAATGGATTTAGTCAGTGCTAGTAAGATTGTTGAGCAATTAGCACAGACAATTGATGAGGATTTAAAACCACAACAAGGCCAAAAAGTATTACTGCATATTAATGGTCTTGGTGCGACACCTTTGATGGAACTTTATTTGATATATGATTTAGCTGCACAATTTTGGTCTGACCGAGGTGTAGAAGTAGTGCGATCTTTAGTGGGCAATTACACCACATCATTAGATATGACGGGAGCTTCAATTACACTAACACTATTAGATGATGAAATGATGACGCTTTGGGATGCACCCGTGCACACGGCTAACTTACGTTGGGGCTGTTAACATCCATCCTCAAGGCTAAGATTGGCAGCGTTATTTATCATCTTATTTGAAAGGAATAGATAAGCTGTCATCGTATGAAGTTAATACTTCTATTGATTTAGCACATCTACAATGGCACAAATCATAAGCTGACTAGTACGCGCACCTGCATCAATATGGCCAATAGAACGCTCGCCGAGAAAGGAGGCTCGGCCTTTAGTTGCCATTAACTCTTTAGTTGATTGCATGCCTTCAATAGCCGCTTGGGTGATATTTTCAAGTAACAGTTCAAATTCCACTTTATTATCGATATCAGTACTAAAACTGTTAGCTACTGGAATCAACGTATCTAACATGGTCTTTTCTCCCAAGTCAGCTTTACCTCGTAGTTTGACCGACTCAACACCATGAGAGAAGGCATCTGCAAGGTTTAAACTATTTAACTCTTTTCCCTTAGCGATTTTAGCCATACTGATAAACAGAGTGCCGAATAAAGAGCCTGATGCACCGCCCATTGTCGACATCAACGTCATACCTATTTTCATTAATGCCTCTGGCCAAGCTAAGGTATCTAATTCATCAGTAATAGCATTTAAGGCATCTAATCCTCGTTGTAAATTTATTACATGGTCACCATCACCAATAGCACGGTCAAGTTCTGTGACTTCATCTTGATGCTCATTGATGGTAGCTTGAACTGCATCAATAAACTGTGAAAATTGATTGAAAGGCTGGGGCATAATTAATGCTCAATATCAGTAAATAAGTAACAGAGTCTAAAGCAATAGGCAAAAAAAAGCCCCAACCAATAAGGTTGAGGCTTTCTTAATGCTTCATCAAGAGTTAAATCTAAAGATTTAACACTTTAAGTGTTTACGTAATCTTTAGAAGAATACGAAACCACCTAGAGAGATGATATCAGTTTCTGAATCATCATTATCCATTTCTACGTTTGTGTATTCTGCAACCAATTTAAGGTTAGCATTTACATCGTGGTATACACCAATAGTCCATTTTTCGTCTTCAAGGTTAGTACCGCCAGCAATGTCATCTTCTCTTTCAGAGTACTGTGCAGAAACTAAAGTTGTACCAGCGAAACGGTAACCAGCTTGAACGATGAACTGGTCATATTCAGATACTGCATTTGCTACAGCTGCGACAGGACCAGTAATTACACCTGTAGTAGTGTTTAAAGATGCAGCAGTACCGAAATCACCTTGCTCTGAGTCAGAGTACTGAGCCATAGCTTCAAAACCACCAACTACTAATGTACCACCGACAGTCCATGCTTTGTTATCTTCGATAGTACCTTCGTTGCTTTGGTGCATAGCACTTAACCAACCAGTGTAAGAACCACCATCAAATGCACCAGCATAAGATAAATCACCTTCAAAACGAAGATTGTCTTGATCACTGTTGCCACCAAGGCTTGTACCAGTGTTAGGATCAACAGCAGCAAAAGCAATCTTGAAGCCGTTCATGTCGTTAGATGTCCATTTGATTTGTGAACGCCAGTTAGCGTAGTCATAACCAAGGTTAATGCCACCTAGAGTTGTTTGAAGGTTACCTGTTGTACCGTAACCCACACCAAATAGAGTTTGATCCGTTAAGATGTTGTGTGAACCGTAAAGACCAATCGCTTTACCAGCAAGAACTTGACCAAATGAACCAGCTACAGTGAAGTAAGCTTCACGTTGCTCTAAAGAGCCCGCGTAACTTTGACCATTTGTAGATGGAGAGATAGAGATGTGAGCAGCAATATCAAGACCATTCATTGTAGGTGCTGTCATATCAAATGATAAGAATGCAGGTAAAAGACCGTTACGTACTTCGCTGACGTTATCGCCACCGTCAACATCAGTGAATGTAAGGAATTGGTTAACTGAACCGCTTACGCCTAAAGTCCAACCATCGTTAGCAGCTACTGTTACTGCTTGTGCAGAAGTTGATGCAGCTGCAAATGCAACTAGACCAGCTAATAATTTTTTATTAAATGTCATTTTGTATACCTTAATATTTTTAAGTTACTTAAATTCTCTCGTAACCGGAGTTGTGCTCGGTTGATGTGTATTCTCCACGATTAACTGAGCTTTGCAATACTTAGCTTCACAAAAAGTGGTGTTTTTGATGAAATAAATACAATTGTGTGTTTTTTTTACCACAAAATTGTATTTGGATGGCGGGTTAAATCCCTGATATTAAGCTGTAAGGACTGCTTTTCCATTCCCTATCTATATATGGATGTGCTTGCGGTAGCAAGTCGGATATTCAAAAAATGCTAAATCTATGCCTAGGTAAGTAGGGAATAATGTAGCCACCGACTAGTATGTGTCTTTCGCATATAATTTATAGAGTGGGAGTCACAAAAGAAATACTCGAGTAGTCGAGAGGAAGTAATTGTTGAGTAGTGTTGGTGTTACGCTGGTATATGTTGGAGTATTTTTTTCTTATGCGTATTTCAAGGTGTAGGAATGTAACGTAGGTATGGTAGAAACAAAAAAGGCTCCAGAAGAGTTATCTTCTGGAGCCTTATATCTGATGGTGGCCCGACCTGGAATCGAACCAGGGACACAGGGATTTTCAATCCCTTGCTCTACCGACTGAGCTATCAGGCCATCAAGGTGCGGTATTAAACCCTTTAGCGGCGATACTGTCAAGTAATAATGTGGATTAGGCTTGTTCATGCTGTATGGGCGTGCTGTAATGGTCAATTAATGTGATTTCTAGTGGGGCTGTAATGGTATTACGCGGTAGTTTAATTATGGGGTTCATTGTTATATTGCTTGGTTTGTGCTTTGTGGTGCCTACGGCCACAGCACTTTCTTGGAATACATTATTTGATTTAGACAATGATGACGTCTCAGTTGAAGATGACGACGACAATGAGCTGGAAGAAGATGACCATCCTGTGCTTGCGGAGAGAATGGTTCGAATTGATGGGGAAATTAATGCGTATACAGGCATTGAGGTGCTTAGTTTAGCTGAAAGCTCTTTCTCTCCTGAGTGGCAAGCATCAGC
>NVVP01000019.1 GCA_002402245.1 Gammaproteobacteria bacterium
AACATTAATGCAACCCAAAAAGAAATAGCCCAACTTGCTAAAGACAAGACTTCTTTAATGAATCCACGAACAATGCTAATCACTGCTGAAAGAGTGACGATGCCAATAATTAGATAATCAACCCAAACCATAAACCTTCCAATTGACTTTATCAGTGCTAAAAAGGATGAATTCTATCAGAATGAAGGTAGCGACCCTATTCTTTTTTAGCAATTAGTCGCTTTTTATTTACTTTGGATTAATTGAGACTGGAGTTGTAATTTATTTTTGAGAACTACTGCGATCTTTTCTAAGGCTGCTTTGTCTTTATTGGGCCCTATTTGTAAGCGGTAATAACTATCAACATGCTCGATATTTGCTGAATAGCCAAGTAAAATAACCTGTTTTTGTAGTTTTAATGCATTAGCTTCAACCGAAAAACTAGCTAACTGTAATAACCAACTTTTTCCAGTAATCTCTGTAGTGACTACTTTCACAGGCTTGTTGGCTTCCGACTCACTAGGCTGACTAGTTACCGGTTTGTTTACTTCAGTTTTTTCATCAATAATATTTTCAGCTTCAACAGCGGGCTTATCTAGTTCAACAAGCACTTCAAGCTGCTGACTTTCTACTTCAACATCATTAGTCACTAACTCTACCGATGAATTAAAGCCCGACTCAACCACGATTTCAATAACAGGCTCTTCCCCGGCATCATTACCAACAATCTCGAGGGATGCATTCGACATCAAAAAGAAAGCTATGCCACCTAGTACACACACTAAAACGAGACTACCAATCAATCGTTGCTGCTGTATCAGTGACATAACTTAGCCTTATTTAATGATGATTTTGCAAATCAGATTCATGATGTTTTTTGTCTGTTACCAATACAGTCTCAGCGTCACTTTCTTTTTCTGTTGGCATCGTCTGTAATGCCACTTCAAGTACTTCAGATATCCATTTCACAGGGATGATATCCAAACCTTGTTTAATATTATCAGGGATTTCTTTCAAATCTTTGACATTATCTATAGGTATAAGTACAACCGTAATACCACCTCGATGTGCGGCTAATAGTTTCTCTTTCAAACCACCAATAGGAAGTACTTCTCCACGTAGTGTAATCTCACCCGTCATCGCCACATTAGCACGTACAGGAATACCTGTAATAGCTGAAACAAGTGCTGTACACATACCAACACCAGCACTTGGGCCATCTTTTGGCGTAGCACCTTCAGGCACATGGATATGAATATCATTTTTTTGCATGAAATCTTCAGCAATACCCCACGCTTTAGCACGAGAGCGAACAACTGTCGTAGCCGCTTGAATAGACTCTTGCATCACATCACCCAGCTTACCGGTATAGGTCGCCTTGCCTTTACCTGGCATAATAGCTGTTTCAATGGTTAATAACTCACCACCCACTTCAGTCCACGCTAAGCCCGTTACTTGGCCGACTTGGTCATTATCTTCAGCCTTACCATATTGATAATGATAGACGCCTAAGTAATCTTCAATATTTTCTGCATTAACCGTTAATTTATCGTTTGGCTTTTCTTTAAGAATTTTGGTTACTAATTTACGACATATTTTAGAAATTTCACGTTGTAAACTACGTACACCGGCTTCTCGCGTATAACGGCGAATAATTTCTAATACAGCATCTTCTTCGATTAGCACTTCGTTTTCTTTTAAGCCATTATCTTTTAAGGCTTTTGGCAATAAATACTGTATTGCAATATTAAGTTTTTCGTCTTCGGTGTAACCTGAAAGACGAATGATTTCCATCCGGTCACGCAATGCGTCAGGAATATTTAAGGTATTGGCAGTACAAATAAACATCACATCAGAAAGGTCATATTCCACTTCTAAATAATGATCGGCAAAAGTAGAGTTTTGTTCAGGGTCAAGCACTTCAAGTAATGCTGATGCTGGATCACCTCTAAAATCTTGAGCCATTTTATCAATTTCATCTAATAAAAATAGTGGATTTTTAACCCCTACTTTAGTTAAATTCTGAATAACTTTACCAGGCATTGAGCCAATATAAGTCCGACGATGACCGCGTATTTCAGCTTCATCACGCACGCCACCTAAGGCCATACGAGAGAACTTTCTACCTGTAGCGCGTGCAATCGACTGAGCCACCGATGTTTTACCCACACCCGGTGGACCCACGAGACATAAAATAGGGCCTTTTAATTTTTTAACACGATGCTGTACCGCTAAATACTCAAGAATGCGTTCTTTTACTTTTTCAAGACCAAAGTGATCTTCATCGAGTATTTCTTGCGCTTTATCTAAATCTAAACTAATACGCGAGCGTTTTTTCCACGGCACATCAACTAAACATTCAATGTAATTTCTAACCACCGTTGCTTCAGATGACATCGCCGACATCATATTTAGTTTTTTAAGTTCTGAATCTGCCTTTTCTTTAGCTTCTTTAGGCATTCCCGCTTTATTAACTTTAGCTGTTAACTCGTCTATCTCATTAGCGGTTTCATCGATTTCACCAAGCTCTTTTTGAACGGCTTTCATCTGCTCATTCAAATAGTATTCGCGCTGGCTTTTTTCCATTTGTTTTTTAACACGGCTTCTAATGCGCTTTTCTATCTGCTGAATATCAATTTCAGACTCTAGCAAAGCCATTAACTTTTCTATACGCTCATTAACATCACTTATTTCAAGCACTAATTGCTTATCATCAAGTTTCAATGTCATATGAGCAGCAACAGTGTCAGCCATACGAGCAGCATCATCAATACCCGCTAATGAAGCAATTACTTCTGGTGGTATTTTTTTATTAAGCTTTACATACTGCTCAAACTGGCCCAATAACGACCGCATTAAAACTTCAGCTTCACGCTCTTCAGGTTGTTGGCTAATTAAAGGTAAAATCTCTGCCGTAAAATAGTCTTGGTCATTGTCCATTTTTATGACATTGACACGGTTAATTCCTTCAACCAATACTTTTACTGTGCCATCAGGTAGTTTCAAAAACTGTAAGATATTCGCTAATGTGCCAATCGTAAACAGCTTGTCAGCAGATGGATTATCATCAGCTGAATCCTTTTGTGCCACTAATAAAATCTGTTGATTATTATCACTGGCTATTTCTAAGGCTTTAATTGATTTTTCACGGCCAACAAATAAAGGAATAACCATATATGGATAAACGACTACATCTCTAAGGGGTAGAACTGCTACCGATGTAGTACTATTTTCAGGTGAAATAACGTCTATTTCATTTTCCATCAAGGCTGGCCTCATGCGTTTAATAAGTGTGTATTGAATACTGTGTAGATAAGTATAGGTGGTGACTATTTATGACAATTCAAGTAGCTAAACTAATTTTTAGCTACTTGAAGTTTTAGATTTTAAAGCAAAGGCTTAAATTAGCTAGCTTGTTGCGCCTCAGTGACGACATCCGTTTCAGGTTCTTGATAAACAAGAATCGGGTCATTTTCACCACTAATGACATTTGCATCAATGAATACTTTAGCCACATTTTCAGCTGATGGTAAATCAAACATCGTATCTAATAAGACATTTTCAATGATTGAGCGTAAACCACGTGCGCCTGTTTTTCGTTCCATTGCTTTATGTGCAATTGCTTGTAAAGCATCATCTCTGAATTCAATCTCAACACCTTCCAACTCAAACATCTTCTGATATTGTTTGGTTAAGGCATTTTTAGGTTCAGTCAAAATTTGTATCAGCGCATCTTCATCAAGCTCAGTTAATGTAGCAACAACAGGTAAACGACCAATGAATTCTGGAATCAAACCATATTTAATTAAATCTTCAGGTTCAACTGTTTTTAATACTTCGCTGATAGCTATATTTTCATCGACACTTTTAACATCAGCAGAAAAACCAATTCCACCTTTATGTGACCGATTATTAATGATTTTATCTAGGCCTGAAAATGCTCCACCACAAATAAACAGGATCTTACTGGTATCTACTTGTAAAAATTCTTGTTGTGGATGTTTACGGCCACCTTGTGGGGGAATTGAAGCAATAGTACCTTCAATTAGTTTTAATAGTGCTTGTTGAACGCCTTCACCAGATACGTCACGGGTGATAGAAGGATTGTCTGATTTTCTAGAAATCTTATCAATTTCATCGATGTAAACAATACCTTTCTCGGCTTTCTCAACATCATAATCACATTTCAAAAGCAGTTTGGTAATGATGTTTTCAACATCTTCGCCGACATAGCCTGCTTCGGTTAATGTAGTAGCATCCGCCATAGTAAAAGGCACATCTAATTGACGCGCTAATGTTTCAGCTAATAATGTTTTACCGCTACCTGTTGGACCAATTAATAAAATATTACTTTTCGTTAGTTCAACATCGCCTTTTTTTGTTTCAAAACGAAGACGTTTGTAATGATTATAAACCGCAACAGACAACACGCGTTTAGCACGTTCTTGGCCGATAACATAGTTATCTAAAGCCTGTTTAATCTCTTTTGGTGTTGGCAATTCATCTTGCGAGTCTTCTTTGACCACATCTTGTAGTTCTTCCCGGATAATATCATTGCATAAATCAACACATTCATCACACACAAAGACTGAAGGGCCGGCAATCAGTTTTTTTACTTCATGCTGACTTTTCCCACAAAATGAACAATAAAGTAATTTATCGTCGTCACTATTATTATCATCACTCATTCTTAACTATCCCTATCTATACTCTTTGCTATCGGTTGCTTAATCGTTTTCTGTAGAACTACGTTGTTCTAATACAGAGTCAACTAAACCATAATCAGCGGCTTCTTGTCCACTCATAAAGTTATCACGGTCGGTATCTTTACGTATTTTCTTAACATCTTGGCCTGTATGCTTAGATAAAATTCCATTCAATTTATCTCGAATAGATAATATTTCTTTAGCATGAATATCAAAGTCAGATGCTTGGCCTTGGAATCCACCTAAAGGTTGGTGAATCATTACTCGAGAATTGGGTAAACAATGACGTTTCCCAGCCGCACCGGCAGTTAATAGTAACGAGCCCATGCTAGCGGCTTGACCAATACATAAGGTGCTTACATCAGGTTTAATAAACTGCATAGTGTCATAAATAGCCATACCTGCAGTAACTGAACCACCAGGTGAATTGATATATAAATGAATATCTTTATCAGGGTTTTCAGATTCTAAAAATAACAGCTGAGCTACCACTAGATTAGCCATATGGTCTTCAACTTGGCCAACCAAAAAGATCACTCGCTCTTTTAATAAGCGTGAATAAATATCATATGAACGTTCACCTCGAGGTGTTTGTTCTATCACCATTGGTACAAGTGCATTACTGATATCAGTCGTATTGTTAGTAAAAATATTAGTCATTATGATCTCAATATACTTTTAAAGTCTTAAAACAAAAATAGCCCATACCCAATCTAATGAGTACGGGCTATTATATATGATTAACGAAATAAATTATGCTGAGGCAGCATTCATTACATCGCTGAATGTTGATTCTTTCTCTTCAACCTTCACTTTACTGTAAACCCACTCAACAACACTATCTTCAACGACCATCATTTGGATTTCAGATAATTTTTGTTGATCGTTCATATAGAACTTGACCACATCTTCTGGATCATCATAACTTGCAGCGATACCATCAATAACCTCTTTAACCTTACTTTCTTCAGGTTGGATTTTATTGTCACTGATTATTTTGCCAATCACTAAGCTAAGTAAAACACGCTTTTTAGCGGCATCTTTAAATGAATCAAGTGTAAATGGAATACCATCAACATCAACACCTTGATTTCTCAAGTTTGTTTTTGCTTGCTCCATCAAGAACTCTGCTTCACGTTCAACAGGACCATCAGGTAATTCAACTTGATTGTTTTCTGCAATGCTGTCCATTACTTGGCGTTTGTTCTGTGCTTTTAATGTGCTAGTTAACTCGCGTTGCATATTGGCTTTAACTTCTTTTTTCAAAGCAGCAATACCCGCATCAACACCACATAACACAGCAAATTCTTTATCTAATTTTGGTAATTTTTTCTTCGCTACCGTTTTAACTGTAATAGCAAAAGAGGCTTTTTTACCTTGTAATGCTTCAGCACGATAGTCAGCAGGGAATGTAACGGTAATAGTTGTTTCTTGACCCGCTTTCTTACCGATTAGTTGCTCTTCAAACTCAGGTAACATTGAACCGTCACCCACCACAACTAAAACGTCAGAACCTTTGCCGCCGTCAAACTCTTCACCGTCGATGCTACCAACGAAGTCAATGGTAACGCCATCTTCTTCTTTAGCTGCACGTTTCAATGGTTCCCATGTCATTCTTTGCTCACGTAATGTTTCCAACATTTTATCAATGTCTTCATCTTTTACTTCAGCCACGAGTTGCTCTAATTTAATACCTTTCAAGTTAACTTCTTTAACTTCAGGAAAGACATCATAAACCATCGAGTAAACCAAAGAGTCGCCTTCTTCACTCATCTTTTCAATATGAGGTGGGCTTGCTGGATTGATTTCTTCTTGAGTGAAAGCTTCTTGCATGCTGCTTTGAACTAAGGCATCGATTACATCTCGACGCGCTGTTCCACCATGAGATTGCTCTACTACTTTCGCAGGTACTTTACCTGGACGAAAACCGGACATTTTGACCGTAGGGCGAATTGCTTTTAATCGTTCTTGTACTGCTTTCGCGACATTTGCGTCTTCTACTGTCACCGTCATACGACGACCTAGTTCGCTAACATTTTCTACAGTAACTTGCATATCTAACCTCAAACATGGATTTTAAAAAAACAATTAGCGCTTAAATTATAAAACGCTAATCATTTTTAATATATGGTACGAGAGGAGAGACTCGAACTCTCACAGGTTACCCTACTAGAACCTAAATCTAGCGCGTCTACCAATTCCGCCACACTCGCAAAAAAACTGTTTTCAGATACGACCTCTACCTGATGAAGACGGCTATTATAAACATAGATAACGCAGAAAACTAGTCTTGCATTGTTAAAAAAGTTAATCCCATGTTCGCTTGTTGGCAAAACTGTTGAAATGCAAGGAAATCTTCCGTTTCAATTGAACGCTGACTTGCATTGCGATCGGCTAAAAACAAACCAATAACCTTCTTTCTTACGACAGCCGGCATGATTAAGTAAGGAGGTGCGCCTAATAATTCGAGTGCTTTTTTATTGATTATGCCTTGATTAAAATCATGTGTTGCTGAGATATGCATGCCCTTTTCTGTGCGAATTAATTGATTAAATAAATTATCTGCTTTAGAAATATCAATTTTAAAGTGTTGCGTTAACGCTCTACTTCCATCACCAAATGCATATTTGCATACTAATTTACGTCTATCTTCTGACAGGATGGCAAACATAGCACGATCCATTCCCACACCACGAGATATGCCTTCTAGCGACATTTTTATAATGACATCTAGACTAGGCTTGGTCGCGATTGCTTCGGTAATATCTTGTAATACAGCTAACTGAACGGCCGTATTAGGTTCGCAGGGTTGAAACAAAGCCTTATTAAGCTCATCAGCTCCATCGTCTGCGGTAGATGAAGCAGATGAATCAATTGATAGCGGTATCGACTCGCTCATTAATACTGAACCACAGGCTTTTGTTATCTCTCTTGCCTTTTCAGCATTGGCATACACACTTGCTTGTACCTTCTCCTGACTCAGGTTTAGAGTCGCAGCCACAGACTTAATCGCGATCACAGCTTGCTCCTCATCCCAGCCATGTTTACTTTCTTCTGCTAAGTAGTGACCTATATCCATTAATTCAATTAAAGGATCATTACTATTTTCACCACTCAGAAATTGGTCTAATAAACCGCCTAGCTGCCATGATTTACTTAACTCTTTAGTCAAATCATGTAAATGAAAGCCCAGCACAGCATATTCTGCATCATATTCTGATTTGCTATCTAATAATAAAGTGATTTTTTCAAGCGCTTTTTCATCATCAGAAAAAGCCCAATAAATCATATTGCCAAGGCGAGATAACAAGGTTGCTACAAATACGCCTTCTGTTGACTTTATCTTTTTCAAGCGAGCCAACTCTTGAGCCTGAACTGCGGCGTGAAATGACTGTGCCATTTCTTCTATAATTTTATTGCGGTTGTGCTCACTTTCAACTGAATCAATCAACATTAATGAAAGCGATAAAGCGCGTACTTGCTCAAAGCCTATCAACATAACGGCTTGAGTAACTGTATTTATCTTTCTATGTGTTGGATTGTAAAAAAAACTATTGGCCATCTTCAGCAAGCGGCTTGTTAAAAATGCATCCCTTAAAATAACGGCAGCCACATCGGCTGCCGAGCTATTTTCAGAATTAACCACCTCTGCTAGTTCAATAACCGTTCCTGAAAAAATAGGTGTGTCCGCCTCACTTACATGCAGGATCCAATCATTAATATTTTTTTTAATATCACTCATTGGCAATACCGTGCGGTACATGGCCTGTTGCTACATGCTCTCTTGCTGAGTCGCAATGACCTTGTTGGTCATCAAAAAATATATCCGCGCCAAATGACTTTAAGAATGGCCCTTTAGGCATACCGCCTAAAAAGATCGCTTCATCAATACGAATATCCCAAGCACGTAGCGTACGAATAACACGCTCATGTGCTGGCGCTGCACGAGCAGTCACTAAAGCAGTCCTAATAGGCGAGTCATCCTTATCAAATTCTGTTTGCAAATTATTCAGTGCAATAAGAAAGGCTTTAAATGGCCCTTCTTTGAGAGGATGTTTAGCTACTTCAGTTTCATTATCAGTAAATGCTTTCAGGCCTTGCTCTTTATAAATACGTTCTGATTCATCTGAGAACAAGACGGAATCGCCATCAAAGGCAATTCTTAGCTGTGATTTCTGACTGTTTTTTTTCTCAATATTCGAAGGTAAAATCGTAGCTGCAGCAATGCCGGCATCTAATGCTTTACGCACATCATCAGGGCTTGTCGATAAAAATAAATTAGCGCCAAAAGGAGCAACATAGCGATAGGGGCTTCCACCGGAAGTAAATACCGCCCGAGTAATTGCTAGCTTATGGTGCTGGATAGAATTAAATATCCTTAAGCCGGTATCAGCACTATTTCTAGAAAGTAAAATAATCTCAACCTTGGGATTATTTTCATCATTACTATTCAATGCTAATAATTTTTGCACGAGAATAAAAGCTGCACCGGGTTTAAGCGGTACATCTTCATTCTCTATTTGATACTGACAATAAGCCTGTGTACCTTCTTGTTCATAGATGTGGTGGCTTTCATCTAAATCAAACAAGGCTCGCGATGATATTGCAACCACTAGGCGTTTATCTGTCATTTAAGCTATTCCTTGATCATCTTTACGTGCAATATTCTTAATCAACTGCCAGTCTTGTAAAGAATGTTGCTGTGTAATCTTTTTCTCACTATTTAACACTGACAAGTCATCAGCCAATGAGGATAACACTGAAACGTCCTCAGGTTTTCCTTTAGGAAAAACAGAGTCCGAATTAAAGACTACCCGGCAAAACACTGGCATTTTAGGCACTAGTGATTTAATTGCCTGACGTGAGGTACGTATTCGTCTTAATGGATTTGAAAACTTATAACTTCGACCATTAATAATTTGCGACCACTCATCAATCGTCTCACCACCAAATAAATTCCCAGACATAGGATAGCTTTCAATTAGCAATATGCCTTGATCGAGCAAGATTAAATGCTCTATTTCTAATAGGCCGCCAATACCATCAGGAATAATAATGTGTTTCATTTCATCCTTAATATGAGGTTGTAAAATAATTTTCATTTTGGCTGACACACTATTTTTTCGTCTTAACCAAAGAAAGGTAAGAAGTATTAGAACCGTAAAAAGAACAGCAGCGACAACAAGTTGAGGGTAGGAAAACAAAATAAATAAGGTCTCAAAGCAAAAGATTTAAGTAGTATTATACCTATTCGAATTTATCATGTGCTGTGGCTTCCTACTATTTATTAGTAATAATAACGGGATCTTCATGAATAATGACATCAGCCTCAGAAAATAGCGCTTTCAACTTTTGTTCCAAACGATCAGTTATACGGTGCGCATCTTTTAACAGCAAACCTTCATCTAACTCTAAATGTAATTGAATAAATACTTTATTTGCTGCTCGGCGCGTACGTAAATCATGAAATCCTTCACTATGTGGGTCACTACGCACTACAGCCTTAATTTTATCCAGGTCTTCATCCGGTAATTCATGATCCATTAATAAATCGATGGACTCTTTCACCATTGCCCAAACACTGGATAAGATAAATACCGCAATCGCAATGGCAAAAAAAGCATCCATTTGCTCATAACCTTGAGCAGCTAATAATAAGGCAATAATTACCGCAGCATTTACCCATAAGTCAGTTCGATAATGTAATGCATCGGCTTTAATGGCCATCGAGTTAGTTTGACGAATTACATAACTCTGAAAACAAAGTAGTAACACCGTCACCGCCATAGAAAATGCCATCACCGCTAAGCCAATATCAAAACCCACCAGTTGCTCCCGTGGGTTAAATAGCCGCTCAACGGCCTGTAATAACAAGATCCCAGCTGAGCCAGCAATGAACATAGATTGGCCAACACCTGCTAATGCTTCAGCTTTACCATGGCCAAAGCGATGCTCTTTATCCGGTGGTTGTATTGCCTGTCGTACCGCAATTAAGTTAATGATTGAAGCCAACACATCTAAGCTAGAGTCAATCAATGTTGCCAGAATACTGACTGAATCAGTAGCAAACCACGCCGCAATTTTCACCGTAATTAAAAGTAATGCTGTGGCAACGGACGCATAACTCGCCCACTGCATTAATTGTGCTCTATTTGGATGTGAATAATCGTTCATCAGATTAGTGTTAAATCAATGCTAAAACAGTGATATTATCAACAAATCGATTCTAATCCTATACATTTCTAGGCAGCTATTTATGACCATGGTTACTACTGTTACCACCCAGCCCTTCACCGACCAAAAGCCAGGCACATCTGGTTTGCGTAAGAAAGTCACCGTATTTCAACAAACACATTATCTTGAAAACTTTGTTCAATCTACTTTTGATGCATTAACTGACATTACAGGTAAAACGATTGTTATTGGTGGCGATGGCCGTTTTTATAATGAGCAGGCGATTCAAACCATCATTAAAATGGCGGCAGCAAATGGTTTCTCTCGTGCCATTATCGGCCAAGGAGGATTACTTTCAACACCGGCAGCCTCATGCATTATCCGTAAATATAATGCCTTTGGCGGTATTATTTTATCGGCTAGCCATAACCCTGCGGGCCCTGCTGAAGATTTCGGTATTAAATATAATGTCAGTAATGGTGGCCCTGCCCCTGAAAATATTACCAATGCTATTTTTAACAATAGCAAAACACTATCACGCTACCTTATTATTAATAGCCCCTCAATTGATCTCGATACGCTAGGCACTCAAAAACTAGCTGATATGACCATTGAGATCATTGATCCTGTTACTGATTATGCTGAATTAATGGCTGAAGTATTTGATTTCACCGCTATTCGCAAGCTTATTGCCACAGATGACTTTCAACTACGCTTTGATGCGATGCATGCTATTACTGGCCCTTACGGCAAGGCTATTTTAGAACAACAGCTCGGCGCAGTAACAGGCAGTGTTATTAATGGTGAGCCGCTTACTGATTTTGGCGGCGGCCACCCCGATCCTAATTTAACTTATGCAAAAGAACTAGTAAGTGAAATGTTCAGTGAAAAGGCACCCACATTAGGTGCGGCATCCGATGGAGATGGCGATCGCAATATGATTCTAGGTAACAACTTTTTTGTTACACCGTCCGATAGTCTTGCTGTTATGGCGGCCAATGCACACTATATCCCAGCTTATAAAGAGGGATTAACAGGAATTGCCCGCTCAATGCCCACAAGCCAAGCCACTGACCGTGTGGCACAGAAATTAGGCATTGAATGTCATGAAACCCCTACCGGCTGGAAATTCTTCGGTAATTTACTCGATGCTGATCGCGCTACCTTATGTGGTGAAGAAAGCTTCGGCACCGGCTCTAACCATATTCGAGAAAAAGATGGTTTATGGGCCGTACTTTTTTGGTTAAATATTCTAGCGATTCGTAAACAATCAGTAGAAGAAATTGTTAAGCAACACTGGCAAGAATATGGTCGAAATTACTACACTCGCCATGATTATGAAGCAATACCCAGCGATATCGCAGCGAAGCTAATGGCTGACTTAGAAAATAAGCTACCGACATTAATAGGCAAGGTACTGGCTGATAAAACCGTTAGTTATGCTGATAATTTTAGCTACACCGACCCTATCGATAATAGTGTCTCGACACAGCAAGGTTTACGTATTGGCTTTGAAGATGGCTCACGCATTATCCTAAGGCTGTCTGGTACAGGTACTGAAGGCGCTACGCTACGAGTCTATATTGAATGTTATGAAAACAACCCTGATAAACTCTATCTTGAAACTCAAACAGCCTTACAGCCACTCATAAGTCTAGCGGATACTCTTGCTGAAATTACCACCCGTACAGGTAGAACTGAACCTACCGTTATTACTTAAAGGCAACCTTTAACATGCAACAACTAATTCTAGGCTCTAGCTCACCATTTCGAGCTGAACTATTAACTAAACTCGGCCTACCATTTATAACGGCATCACCCGATATAGATGAAACCGCATTAGAAAATGAATCGGCGGCAACATTAGTACAACGGCTATCAGAATTAAAAGCTCAGAAGATAGCAGAAAGCTATCCCGATGCTTTAATTATTGGCTCAGATCAAGTCGCCTTATTAGATGGCGTTATCTTAGGAAAACCAGGTAATCATGACAATGCCGTTAAACAACTCACTGCGGCCTCGGGTAAGACAGTGCAGTTTCTAACTGGTTTAGCCTTGTTAAATAGCAAAACAGGTAAAATTCATTCCTTAGTCGAGCCTTTTAATGTCAGCTTTAAAAATTTGTCAGCACAACAAATAAACTTTTATTTACAGGCTGAACAGCCTTATCAATGTGCTGGCAGTTTTAAATCAGAAGGTTTTGGCATTAGCTTATTCTCAAAACTAATTGGCGATGATCCTAATACACTGATTGGCTTGCCGTTGATTAAGCTCATTAGCCTGCTTGAGAAAGAAGGCATCGACGTTCTGCAACCCTAACAAAYAAAAAAGCCACTATTACTGAGTGTAATAGTGGCTTTTTTTACAGCTAAAATAACTATGACTTACGGCATAGTAGGCGCTGCTAATGGATTAGCATCCGCTGCCATTAATGTAGCAGCTTGAGTTTGCATGATTCTCGACATTAACTTCCGTGCAGCTCGTTGACGTAGTGTAATTACCATGCCTTCACGAAGATTTTCATTCACCTCATTTTTAACCAATACTTCTTTTAAGTTACCTAAATGGGGTTCACAACCATCTAGCGTTTCACCTGCGACTTGTTCCGTATTAACATCAGCTTGATGATAGGCTACTTTATTTTCCATCATGCATTTATTATATTCCATCATAAAGCCATACATTTCAGTTTGCCCTTCTTCTGACATATCTGCTGGTGTTTTTAAATTTTCATCTTCTGCTTCAGTTGTCTCTATTTCACCTTTTTTTGCTTCGCTAGTCTCGACATCAACAGCTTCTACTTCTACGATATTTGTTTCATCAACCGGTTTATTAACTAGGTTATAAACACCGATTCCAGCGACCACTAACACTATTACAAAAATAAGATTTTTCATTTCCACCCCTAAAACAAGAATATTCATTTTAAAGTGCCACAAATATAATCAACACTATAACCAGCGGAATACTATACACTTCAATTTTTGTTTAGGCATAGTCTCTTATCATCAAATAGATTACAGATAAAATAAAAGTATCTATTTATCAGCCTACTAACAAACTCTTTTAATGTAAAATAGAACTTAAAATACACCATGTCACGATTAAATAGCATTCATAATTGGCTTAAAACAGTCCTCAAAACTGAAAGTTATCAACTAGAACCTGCATCAGCTGACGCCAGCTTTCGCCGATATTTCAGAGTAAGCCTTAATAATGAAACATGGGTTTTAATGGATGCTCCACCAGAAAAAGAAGATACGCAACCCTTTATTCGTATCGCAGAGTTCCTCAATGAACACCACGTTCATGTACCAGAAATAAAAGCACATGATGCTAATTTAGGTTTTTTGCTACTTTCAGATTTTGGTAAGCTGCCTTACCTCGGCCAACTATCGAATTCTTCTGTTGATAAGTATTATGCACTTGCCATCAATAGCATTATTGATATGCAGCTCTGCCCGACTGATGCTCTTAATCTACCATCGTACGATAGAAATTTATTACAACAAGAACTCAGTTTATTTAGCGACTGGTTTCTCGATAAACATCTAGGTTTAACGGCCCCTGATTTCTTGCAAGGTACATTTGAACTATTAATTGAAAATGCACTTGAACAGCCACAGGTTTTTGTTCATCGTGATTACCACTCACGTAATTTGATGCACACCGCAACACGCTCGCCAGGTATTATCGACTTTCAAGATGCTGTCCTTGGTCCCATCAGCTATGATCTGGTGTCATTACTACGTGACTGTTATATCAGCTGGCCTGAAGATAAAATAGCACAATGGATTAGCGACTATTTAATTCAAGCGCAAGCTCGCGGCTTATTAACCAATATATCCCTTACACAGTTTACTCGCTGGTTTGATTTAATGGGACTACAACGCCATATCAAAGTATTAGGTATCTTTTGCCGGTTAAATTACAGAGATGGTAAAGCTAATTATATTGATGACTTGCCACTAACATTACACTATGTAAAACAAGTAAGCAGCCGCTATCCAGAGCTAGCTCAACTCAACCAGTTTTTAAACCAATACATTAAAATAGAAAAAATATAATGAATGTTATTATTTTATCCGCAGGTCGCGGGGAACGCCTACGCCCTCTCACCGATCATAGCCCCAAGCCTTTATTACAAGCGGGTAATAAACGCTTAATTGAATATACTATTGATGCATTAGTCAAAGCCGGCTTGAATAATATTGTTATTAATACCGCCTATCTTGCTGAACAATTTCCACAAAAATTAGGCGATGGTAAGCGTTATAACGCCACCATTACCTACTCTGACGAACAAGCGGGTGGCTTGGAAACCGCAGGCGGTATTATTAATGCTTTAACGTTACTGGGAAATGAACCCTTTCTAGTGGTAAACGGTGATATTTGGACGGATTACCCATTCGAGCAACTTCACAACTTTAAACTGGCACAGGGTAGCCTAGGGCATCTCGTCTTTGTTACTAACCCCGAACATAACCTTACAGGTGACTTCTCTATTTCATCAGGTGTTATTAGCACTGATGACAGCAATAAATTAACCTATAGTGGCATTGCCATATTTCATCCCGCTCTATTTTCTGATTTAGAGGTGCAACGCTTAGCACTGAAACCTTTATTATTAGAGGCCATCGCTAAACAGCAACTCACAGGTGAACATTATCGCGGTGAATGGTCTGATATTGGTACGGTAGAACGCTTACAGCAGCTTATTAATCAACTTGAGCGTTAAGGAATAAAAATTCAACTAATGCTTTTTGAGCATGTAATCTATTTTCTGCTTCATCCCACACCACGCTTGCAGGATCATCCATTAATTTTGCAGAGACTTCCTCACCTCGATGAGCAGGTAAGCAATGCATAAATAGTGCATCGTCATTAGCAATGGCCATCACGTCATGATCCACTTGAAAATCAGCAAAGGCAATTTCGCGCTTCTTCTGCTCTTCTTCTTGTCCCATGCTAGCCCACACATCAGTAACAATAAGATCTGCACCTTTAACAGCAGTGGTCATCTCATTAAACAAATTAATGTCAGCATCTGCAGTTGCAACAATATCACTATTAGGTTCGTAGCCTTTAGGCGTTGCAATATTTAGAGTGAAACCAAACTGAGCCGCGGCATTAATATAAGAATGGCACATATTATTGCCATCGCCTATCCACGCTACTGTTTTACCTGCAATCGAGCCACGGTGTTCCACATACGTTTGCATATCAGCTAGTAACTGACAAGGATGGTAATCATCAGTCAGGGCATTAATAACCGGCACAGAAGAGTAATCTGCAAAGCGCTCAACCATATTATGGTCAAAGGTACGGATCATCACCATATCAACCATGCTAGAAATAACACGAGCAGAGTCTTCAACAGGTTCGCCTCGGCCTAATTGAGTATCATTAGGTGATAAAAAGATAGCGCTACCACCAAATTGGGCCATTGCCGATTCAAATGACACCCGAGTACGTGTTGATGACTTATCAAAGATCATCGCTAACWCTTTATTTTTCAAAGGTTCATAGATTTCGCCTGCTTTGTGCATGCGTTTTAATTCAATAGCCCGTGAAATCAGTTGTTCTAATTCGGCTGTCGTTAAATCTTTTAATGTTAAAAAATGTCTCATTTTAGGCCACACTCTCTACTTTTTGTGTTGCTAGAAATTCAATCACTAGCTCACTTACTTGTTGAACAATCTGTTTAGCTTCTTCCGCATCAATCATTAGCGGAGGTAATAACCTAATAACCTTATCAGCTGTCACATTAATCAAAATGCCTTTTTCTAGCGCTTTTTGTACTAATACAGCACAAGGAACAGTTAATTCAATGCCAAACATAAAGCCAGCAGAACGAATTGTTTTAACGCCTGCTTGTGTTGCTAACTGGGCCTCAAAATCATTCACTATCTGTGCAGTTAATGTTTTCACATTTTGTAATAAGTTCTCATCTGCAATCGTTTTAAGTACCGTTAAAGCAACACTACATGCTAAAGGGTTACCGCCAAATGTAGATCCATGATTACCTGCTTGCAAAACACCGACTGCAGGACCTGCGACTAAACAGGCACCAATTGGCATACCATTGCCTAAACCTTTAGCTAACATCATTACATCAGGCATTAGGTCTTGATTATGTTGGAAAGCAAACCACTCACCCRTTCTGCCAATACCTGTTTGAACTTCATCTAACATCATTAATAATTTATGTTGATTACATAAATTACGTACACCGGTTAAATAATCTACATCAGGAATAATAACCCCGCCTTCACCTTGCACAGGTTCAAGCATAACGGCCACTGTTTCCGGCCAGTGGGTAATCGCCATTCTAAGGGCATCAAAATCATTATAAGGCACCCGTACAAAGCCAGGTACTAACGGCTCAAATCCAGCATGGACTTTAGGGTTACCAGTGGCGGTCAATGTCGCCATTGTTCTGCCGTGAAAGCTGCTATCCATAACGATAATAACAGGCTTATCGATACCTTTATCATGGCCATATTTACGGGCTATTTTGATTGCGGCTTCATTCGCCTCAGCGCCGGAATTACAAAAAAATACCTGTTCCATGCCTGACAGTTCAGTTAACTTCTCTGCCAGTTCTATTTGTAAAGGAATATGATAAATATTAGAGGTATGGATTAATGTGTCGGCTTGCGCAGCAATTGTTTTTGCAACAGCAGGATGAGCATGACCTAAATTACACACAGCAATACCACTCAATGCATCAAGATACTGTTTTCCTTCCGTATCTGTGAGCCAAGCGCCTCGACCTTTAGTAAAGGCAATATCCAGCCTCCCATATGTCGGCATCACTGCGGTATCACGTTTTGTCATTAATCCAACCCTAAATTATTTATGCTAGCTTCCCATTCCATTGGCCAGCCAGAACGAAAAATGGCAGTCTCAAAAGAAACTGCCATCTTCTAAAAAACGAACTAGTTTATATCGTTATCGCACGCTAAGCAAAATATGCTGATATGCCATAAAGATTATGCTGCAAAGTTAGCCGCAACAAAGTCCCAGTTCACTAAGCCCCAAAAGGCTTCAACATATTTTGGACGAGCATTACGGAAATCGATGTAATAAGCATGTTCCCACACGTCACATGTCAATAAAGGTGTTTGTCCTGATGTTAGTGGGCTGCCGGCATTGCTAGTATTCACAATCTCTAAGCTACCATCTGCATTTTTTACTAACCATGTCCAACCAGCACCAAAGTTAGTCGCAGCTGATGTTGAAAACTTAGCTTTAAATTCATCAAATGAACCAAAAGTAGCATCAATTGCAGCAGCTAAATCACCTGAAATAGCATCTTTACCGTTTGGTGTTAAGCTATTCCAATAGAAAGTATGGTTCCAAATTTGCGCAGCATTGTTAAAGATACCACCACTTGATTTCATGATAATGTCTTCTAATGACAAACCTTCAAATTCAGTACCAGGTACTAATTTGTTTAAGTTTGTTACATAAGTTTGGTGATGTTTTCCGTAGTGAAAGCCAATTGTTTCAGCTGAAATTGTTGGCTCTAATGCATCATCTGCATACGGTAATGGGGGTAATTCATAGGTCATTGTTGTACTCTCCTGGGTTTTAATTCGGGTGTAGTCTAAGCGAGCATGAAATTCAGATCAAGCCTAATCATGTATTGAAAAAAGCGACATTAAATCCAAATCCAGCCCCATAAGAATAGCATCTTCTCGCCCTTCTTTTGCAGGATAATAATTCTTTCGTACCGACATTTCATTAAATCCTGCACTTAAATAAAGTTGCTGTGCCCGTTGATTAGAGCTACGAACTTCTAACACAATCAATACTGCTGACATGGTGTTGGCAAAACTAATGACATGATTAAGTACATCTCGACCTAATCCTTTTCCCTGAGAGTCTGATTTAACGCATATATTTAATAAATGGGCTTCATCCACCACCTTTTGCACAATGGTATAAGCGACTATCTCGTTATTGTCGCTTAAAAAAACCCATGCTTTATGATTAGATTTCAAACAATCTGCAAAGTTTTTCTGCGACCAAGGGAATGCCGTCGCCTGCTGTTCAATTCTAACCACGGCAGCTAAGTCTGAGGCTGCCATCTCGCGTGATTTAATCATTGAAGTAAGTGTTGTGCTAATTTCAAATTATTCCAAACACCTGCTTTATGTTCAGGCTGATTCAGTAATTCTGTAAGTGAAGGACTGACAAGTACTTTCAAAGATGCTGGCAAAGAGTGCGTTATAAAGCCCTGCTCAGCTCCACTATTAAAGAGGGGGGAAGCTACTTGTTGACCAAATACCAACACTATTTTACCGCTATATTCAGGCAATGAAGTTAATAGCGAAACCTGCTCTGAAGTAATAAAACTAAACTGCCCAGCCTTTAACTCAAGTGCTAACAATATAGCCGATAGTAAGCGTTGTTCGGCTTGTTGATAATGCTCAGCATCGATCAGTATTAACCAAGTACTGGCTAATATTTCATCACTCAACACCGCTAACTCATGGCTATCCTGATCGGCTCTACTTTCTATCAGGTTTTGTACCGGACTGGATGTAGAACTCGGTGCTGGACTAGGCTTCAGCTCGCGCTGTTGCCACACCGGAATGCCCATTTCATTGAGAGAGGCTAACTGTTTAGCAGTTAATATCATCAGACTTGAGGGTGCTCACGGTCAATAGGTGCTAAAATTTTATTCAATGCACTTATATACGCTTTCGCTGAGGCAATAACAATATCGGTATCGGCGCCCTGTCCGCTGACAATTCGGCCGCCTTTTTCAATTCGTACATTCACCTCACCCTGCGAATCAGTACCGCTGGTAATGTTACTTACAGAATAAAGTTGCAATTCAGTCTGACTATTAACAATGTCTTCAATCGCTTTTAGCGCCGCATCAACAGGGCCACTTCCAGCCATTTCAACTTGTTTTTCAACATCATCAAGCGTTAACGTAACCGAGGCAACAGGTGTTTCTCCGGTTTCACTGCATACTTTTAAAGAAACCAAACGAATACGTTCATTTTCAATACTGATACTGCCATTGACTAAGGCCAAAAGGTCCTCGTCAAATATCTCATGCTTTTTATCTGCCAATTCTTTAAATTTTCTGAATGCTTCGTTTAACTCTGATTCAGCCTCAAATACCACATCAAGCTCTTCCAATCGAGTACGGAATGCATTACGACCAGAATGTTTACCTAACACTATACGATTGGTGTTCCAGCCAACATCTTCCGCTCGCATAATCTCATAGGTTTCACGATTTTTAAGCACGCCATCTTGATGGATACCCGACTCATGAGCAAATGCATTCGCGCCTACAATAGCCTTATTAGGCTGTACCGCAAAGCCAGTAATGCCGGATACTAAACGTGATGTTGATAAAATCTGCGTGGTATCAATGGTGGTATCAACACTAAACATATCCTGACGCGTGCGAATAGCCATCACCACTTCTTCTAAGGAAGCATTACCTGCACGTTCACCTAAACCATTAATAGTACACTCCACTTGGCGAGCACCACTTAAAACAGCCGATAATGAGTTCGCTACGGCCAAACCTAAGTCATTATGACAATGCACCGAGAAGATAGCTTTATCTGAATTAGGAATATGTTCACGTAAGTCATGAATTAACTGACCAAACTGATGAGGCAAGTTATAACCGACTGTATCAGGAATATTTAATGTAGTAGCACCTGCATCAATGACTGCTTCTAAAATACGGTATAAAAATTCTGGTTCACTGCGTCCCGCATCTTCAGGCGAGAACTCAACATCATCGGTATAACGTCGAGCACGTTTAACCGCTTTAACTGCATTTTCTATCACCTGTTCAGGGCTCATCCGCAGTTTCATTTCCATATGAATCGGTGAAGTGGCAATAAAAGTATGAATTCGAGAGGCATTAGCCCCTTTCAATGCTTCTCCAGCACGATCAATATCATTATCTAATGCACGAGATAAAGCACAAATACGACTATCTGTAACGGCATTAGCGACAGCTTGTACCGCTTCAAAGTCACCAATACTAGCAATAGGAAAACCTGCTTCAATAATATCAACACGCATACGCTCTAATGATTTTGCAATGCGTACCTTTTCATCCTTGGTCATTGAAGCACCAGGACTTTGCTCTCCATCTCTCAAGGTGGTATCAAAAATTATTAATTTATCGATCATTGTTCCTGCTCCGGTTTTGTAGACTAGGTTTTAAATAGTAAAAAACAAACCCGTCTTAAAATTACTTTTTACACTTAAATTTATCTTACAATTTTAATATGAAAGCCCTAGATTGCCAAGTAATCATTCGCTATCACGGATAACGTAGATAAGTTTGTTATACTCGATTTTTTACAATTTAATTGCCGAGAAATGAAAAAGACACTTACTACCCTTTTCATCATTGTTGTAGTTAGCTTGACCTCAACTGCCGCTTACATCTATTCATCGACTAAAAACACGGTTGACTCGCTAATTCAGTCTGTAAGCCCCTTTGTAAGAATAAGCTATCAACGCTTTAGTAATCCAATGGATGGTAGCATTTCTATTCACGGTGTATCAGTAAGCCTCGATGCTGAAACCTATTTTGATATTGGCTCAATTGAACTGAAATTAGACAGCCCATTTTCCTATATAGATTTCAAGAAACAAATCAATACGGGCGGTATACCAGCCAAATTACAATTAAAAATTAACCACGCCTATGCAGATTTAGACTTACTAACATTTCTAACTAAAAAACCAAGTAAATTTGATGTTATTAAAGCCTACGCCACCGCCTTAAAATGTGGTGAGATAGAATCATTTGATTATGAGAATTTATCTGACTTAGGCTATTCCGGCATTGATAGCAGCATCAACCTAGATTTTGAATATAATAAATTGAGCAAGCTAGTAGAAATGAAGTTTGACTTAGTCCTGCATGACATCGAGTCGTATTCATTTTCGACCTCGGTCCCCAATATAGAATACGCACAAGACTTTGCTAACCCTGATAATGAAATTAAGCATCTAGAGTTTAAAATTGAAAACTTAGGTTATAACAATAAAGTAACCAAGTTTTGTTCTGAGAAAAGTGGCCTTGATACTGACACTTATATGGCACAATACTCTGCAGCATTGAAAAACTATTTAACTAAGGCAAATGTAAAATTAAGCGATAGTATCTACCAAGCCTACGATGAATATTTATATAAACAAGCACCCATCACCTTTAGTTTTCAACCTACTGATGCCATTAACCTCAAATATATCCATTTATATGAAACCAAAGACTGGCCCAATATTTTAGGCTTAACCCTCTATGTTGGCGACAATGTAGTGGATGAGCTAAGCATAGACTGGAATCGAGATGTCGTTATAAGCAACCTGCTCAAATCCCGAAATAATTTAAAGATAATGACCACAGATACCAATGTTAAAGTAAAGAAAATAACAAGAACTTCAAGCTCTCGATCAACTAGCAATACAGATAACTTCATTTCTATTCCTGTAGCCAAGATCGATCAATACATTGGCTCAAAGGTAAAATTAAAGTTAAAAAATAAGCTGGGTAAAAGTTATGACGGTGTAGTGAAAGAGTTTTCAGGTAATCAAGTAATTATAAAAATACGCATGCATGGTGGCCGAGTTGAATTGCCAATTTACATTGAAGACATAGGAAGCGTATTGGTATACAAATAATTTACTATGCTGATAATTCCTTTTGATAAAAAGTTAGACTGGAAAAACCCGCCGGTATTCACCTTCCTGTTGATTTTAGTCAATGTCATTGTCTATTTTTCTTTCCAGCTCAATGACGATGAAAAATTGATGGAAGCCAGTCAGTATTACTATCGATCAGGTTTAGATGAAATTGAGTTACCCAAATTTCAAGCTGCGTTAATTGAACAAGGTGATCAAGAATTTGTAGATGAATGGGCAGATTATATAGAGAGAGAATATAGTCCCTGGTTTTTCTCTATGCAGTCAAACCAGCCTTTTATGCATGCATTACATAATGATGAGATCATCACGCCTAGTGACTCCGACTACACAGAATGGCAATCTAAACGTAAACAAGTAGACCTACTACTTAACAAAAGCGTTACTTGGTCCTACTCCCTTAAGGCCGGCGATCCTAGTATTGTCACCCTACTCACTCATATGTTTCTTCATGGTGACTTTTCTCACTTGCTCGGTAATATGATTTTTCTACTAGCGGTAGGATTTATAGTAGAACAATCAATGAATCGTTATCTTTATCTAGCCTCCTACCTGTTTGCTGGCATTGGTTCGGCCTTATTTTATATTCCTAGCGCCAGTGCGAGCTTAATACCTTCTATCGGTGCTTCAGGGGCTATTGCAGGCTTAATGGGCATGTATGCCATCTTATTCAATAGCAGAAAAGTCCGATTTTTCTATTTCATTGGCTTTTACTTCGATTACGTCAAATTACCCGCCTTATACCTATTTGCACTCTGGCTAGGTTATGAAGTATTCAAGCAGATTAGTTATGCAGATATTAGTAATATTAACTATATGGCACATATTGGTGGCTTGATTTCAGGAGCCGGCATCGCCTTTCTCCTAAACAAATCTAAAGCAGGCATTAACAATGAATTTTTAAATGAAAATAGTGATGAAGAACAATTCAGCCATACACTCAATCAAGCCAATGCTCATATTCGAGAACTGAATCATAACAAAGCAGTGCCGCTATTAGCTAAGCTCTTACAGCAACAACCTGAAAACCGAGAAATATTATATAAATACTACAAAACAAGTAAGCTAAATCCCGGATCTGAAGCACATCAYCAAGCAGCCATTGCTATCTTATCTATGCCCGAAGCTGATACAGCCACTAACCAAACTATCATTGATACCTTTGCTGAATATAGTAAAACACCTAAGGCACGACTAACGGTATCCTTACTTAACAATATAATGAAACGCTGTATTAGTAATAAAGCATTTACACAAGCTGAAAAACTAGCCAAGTTCATGCAGCAACAGCCAGAAAAGTTTCCCTTATTACCTCAATACCTACGGTTACTAATCAATAACTTTGTCCACTCTGGTGAACAGAAAAAAGTAAAAAATTACACTAACTACTTACTGACACACTACCCTGAGCATCGGGAAACGTTAATAGCAAAGAGTATTGCTTCGTAAGCCTAATCACCCCATCACTTTAGCTAAGAACTGATTATAACTCTCAACTTCAGGCTCAATTTCATGGCCGGGGTATTTCTTGTTAAGAAATGACAGTACCGCTTTGGCTTTGTCATTTTGAGATAAATCTTCTATTAAGATCTTGCTTACCAATAAGTATAAGTGAGGTATATAGTCACTGTCTGGATAACGTTGATGGAAACCACTAGTCAGCTCAACTGCTTGCTTATATAAACGCATCCGTCTCATTTCAGCCGCTAAGGGTAAATAATACTCAGCAGAGTCGGGTCTAAAACTAGCATCAATTTTAATACAGTCTAAATAAATATTAACCGCATCAACTAACTTTCTCGCCTCTATAAACCGAGCGATAGTACCGATTGAAACCGCAAGTAATTGCTTGTTATTACCCGATATTTTAAGTAGTTTATGAAACTTCATTCTTAAATCTAGGTTATCCAGATTTTGCAAAAGAAGATCACCCAGTACCGCTTCTGCCGCCTGATAGTTCTCATCTTCGACTAATTTATTGAAGTCAGTAAAATCAATGTAGTCCTCATTCACTTCGTCACTATCATTAGGCAAGTCATAACCAATCTCTTCATGGTATTGATACAACACATAGCCCATCATGGCGTACATTACCCAAGTAAAATATATCTGAAATAAAATCTCAAAAAACAGTGAGGCCGTACTGTAATCAAATAGAAAATAATAAGCCGCTGAGGCACCACCATTTAGCAGCAGTAAAAATACGTATAGAATTCCGTATGTCCAACCAATGCGGCGGATCAAACTCAATAAAGAAAATGGATTAATAGCGGCGAAGAAACTATCGGTATAGGCCAAAGTCATTACGCTAGCAGGCAAAGCAAATAGATAAAAAACAATAATATTACTGACAATAATAAAACTGACAAAACTATCTACTTGATAAAGAAGAAATGCTGGTAATAATAATAAAGCTAACTGTTTAAAGGGCAGCTGATAATTCTCATTGAGTACTTTAAAAGATAACTCAGGTGCTTCGACTACACCTATTGCTGTGTTCTGCAATATTTCCATGCCATATTTAATAACCGCAAATACCAGCATTATTTTAAAAATAAGCGGTGATAAAAAAGCAGCTAAAGCAGAGAATACGAGTAAAACAACTATCCCCGATCCTTTTAAAGGCAGCAGAAAGAGTTGAGGAATCACATCCCATAAAGCGGGAATGTCTGTTGAATCTCTCATACTGACTGCCTTATTGATTTAAAGGTGAAGATGTTGCTACCGCGAGCTGTTTATTATTTATCTTGTTGGCGATCTGCTCGATGCTGCTGTATTTTTACCAAGGTCAGGATAGGACCTGACAGTGCATAAATAACAAAACCAGTGAATAAAACAATCGGGGGGTCAATCGCAATAAGAGCGAATACGAGTACCAATACCAACATAACAACAAAAGGTACTTTGCCATGTAAGTCGAGGTCTTTAAAGCTTGAATAGCGCACTGTACTAACCATTAATAGCCCACAGATAAAGGTTAATGGCAATGCAATCACAGTCATTAAATCTGCATTAAGCTCATTACTACTTCCTGCCCAGACAAGGCCGGCTAAACAAGCTGCTGCAGCCGGGCTAGGTAGGCCCTGAAAATAACGTTTATCTTGCACACCAATTTGGGTATTAAATCGAGCTAAGCGTAGTGCACCACAGGCGGCATAAATAAAGGCTACCATCCAGCCGAATTTACCCATTTCTAATAATGACCACAAAAAGATAACCAAGGCAGGTGCAAGACCAAATGACACCATATCGGCCAAACTATCATACTCAGCACCAAAATCACTTTGAGTATTGGTCATACGTGCAATACGGCCATCTAAGCCATCCATAATCATGGCAATGAAAATAGCCATAGCTGCGGTTTCAAAATCTCCACGAATAGCAGCGATAATGGCATAAAACCCTGCAAATAAACCTGCTGTTGTGAATAAATTAGGTAATAAATAAATACCTCGGCTTCGCTGTTTTTCACTATCCATTTTGTAGATAAACCCTATAAATGTATTCTTGAATGAACTTTATATCCTTTATCACTCAAGGTGCCTATTTTTAGTGCATATAATGAATGGGCTAGCAAGGCATCATAGTGATGTAATAGTTGCTCTATTGCTCACTATTATAACGCCGCTAGCGTATTCAGTATGGGTGCTATAAATAGGTAGATTGATTGGTAACGGGTATATCATAGCAGAAAGAAAACGGGGACTGATATTTTCATATCAGTCCCCGTTTCTTAATAGCTTAGTATGTTGACTTAGTTTTTGTCTTTATCAACWATTTTTTGAATCCAAGGCATCATTTCACGTAATTTAGCACCTGTTTTTTCAATTGGATGCTCAGCGTTAATGTGACGCATTGATGTCATTTCTGGGTAGCCAGATTGACCTTCAAGGATAAATTGTTTTGCGTATTTACCTTCTTGAATGTTTTTCAAACATTCACGCATCGCTCTACGACTTTCTTCATTGATGATTTTAGGGCCAGTAACATACTCGCCGTATTCAGCATTGTTTGAAATTGAGTAGTTCATGTTAGCGATACCGCCTTCATACATAAGATCTACGATTAATTTCAATTCATGTAAACATTCGAAGTAAGCCATTTCAGGAGCATAACCCGCTTCAGTCAATGTTTCGAAACCCGCTTTAACGAGTTCAACTGCACCACCACATAAAACAGCTTGCTCACCGAATAAATCAGTTTCAGTTTCATCACGGAACGTTGTTTCGATGATACCTGTACGACCACCACCGACAGCAGAAGCGTAAGATAAAGCGATTTCTTTTGCTTTACCTGAAGCATCTTGCTCGATAGCGATTAAATCAGGAATACCACCACCTTTAACAAATTCAGTACGTACTGTGTGACCAGGTGCTTTAGGTGCAATCATGATTACATCAAGATCGGCACGTGGAAGAACCTGTTTGTAGATAATCGCAAAACCATGAGCAAAGGCTAATACAGCACCTTTTTTCAAGTTAGGTTCGATTTCTTCTTTGTATAATTGTGATTGAAATTCATCAGGTGTAAGCACCATGACTAAATCAGCACTTGCAACCGCTGTTGGCGTATCAGTTACTTTYAARCCAGCWGCTTCAGCTTTWGCAATTGAAGATGAACCTGCACGTAATGCAACRGTGACATCAACGCCAGAATCGTTCAAGTTACATGCATGTGCATGACCTTGTGAACCATAACCAATGATGGCTACTTTCATACCTTTAATAATAGATAAATCACAATCTTTATCGTAATAAATGTTCAAACTCATTTTTAATTCCTCAAATACTAAATTATACGTGTAATATCAGATCGCCACGGGCAATACCAGATACCCCTGAACGTACTGTTTCTAAAATTTTATGTTCTGATAATGCTTCAATAAACGCATCAATCTTGTCACCAGAATCTGTTAGCTCAATAGTATAACTTGATGATGTTACATCAAGAATATCACCGCCAAAAATATCTGCTAAACGTTTAACTTCTTCGCGCTGTGTTTGTGTGGATGCTTTTACTTTAATCAACATCATTTCACGTTCAATATGCGGCCCTTCTGACAAATCTAGAAGTTTTACCACATCAATTAATTTATTCAACTGCTTAATGATCTGCTCGATAACACGGTCAGTTCCTCTCGCCACAATAGTAATTCGCGATAAAGAAGGATCATCCGTCGGCGCAACAGTAAGTGATTCAATATTATAACCACGTGCTGAAAATAAACCCACCACACGCGATAATGCACCCGCTTCATTTTCAATTAAGATAGCAATAATATGACGCATTATGATAGCTCCCGTTCTGGGTCTTGCGGCAATTTAGCATGTTTCGACATATGCATTTCATGATGACCTTTACCGTTAGCAATCATCGGATAGACATTTTCTGTTTTATCCGTCACCACATCAATAAAGACTAATCTATCTTTCATCGCGAATGCTTTTTCCATCGCTGCATCAAGATCTTCAGGTCGTTCAACCCGAATACCTACATGGCCATAACTTTCAGCTAATTTAACAAAATCAGGTAATGATTCCATATAAGAACTTGAATAGCGTTCTTCATAGAAAAATTCTTGCCACTGACGAACCATGCCTAAATAGCCATTATTCAATGCAACAATTTTAATAGGTAAACCATATTGCAAACAAGTTGATAGCTCTTGAATACACATTTGAATACTACCTTCACCGGTAATACACACCACTGTTTCATCAGGATAAGCTAATTGCACACCCATCGCAGCTGGTAAACCGAAGCCCATCGTGCCTAAGCCACCTGAGTTAATCCAACGGTTTGGCTTATCAAAACCATAATACTGAGCCGCCCACATTTGATGTTGGCCGACATCAGAAGTCACATACGCATCACCCTTAGTCAACTTATGAACTAACTCAACAGCCGCTTGCGGTTTAATGCTATTGGTATCGTTACGATCGTAGTCTAAGCAATCGAATGAACGCCATTCGTTGATAATAGCCCACCATGCTTCAATATCTTTCTTCTGCGTTTGCTTTTTACCCAGCGATAATAGCTGATTCATTTCCTGCAACACACCGGCAACATCACCGACAATAGGGATATCAACCGTAATGGTTTTAGAAATTGATGAAGGATCAATATCAATATGAATGATCTTAGCGTCAGGACAAAACTCAGCAATCTTACCGGTTACCCGATCATCAAAACGGGCACCAATAGCAATCAACACATCGCAATCATGCATCGCCATATTGGCTTCATAAGTACCATGCATACCTAACATGCCTATGTTCAACTCATCACTTGCAGGATAAGCACCTAGGCCCATTAATGTACTGGTTATTGGGTATTTTAAATGACGTACAAATTGACGTAACTCTTCCGATGCTCGACTGATTACCACGCCACCACCAGAATAAATCATTGGCTTTTTAGCGCTTAATAATAAATCAATGGCACGTTTAATCTGAGCTGAATCACCTTTAACAATAGGCTGATAAGAGCGCATAGTGATTTTATCAGGATAGTGATAAGGCACTTTAATAGCGGGATCAGTAATATCTTTTGGCACGTCAATAACAACAGGACCAGGTCGCCCCGTAGTCGCAACATAAAAAGCTTTCTTAATAGTCTCAGCTAATTTAGTCACATCTTTAACGAGGAAATTATGCTTAACACAAGGACGAGTAATACCGACAGCATCCACTTCTTGAAAGGCATCACTACCGATGACAGAAGAAGGGACTTGGCCCGTAATGACCACCATAGGAATTGAATCCATATGGGCAGTCGCAATACCTGTGACAGCATTAGTCGCACCAGGACCAGACGTGACTAATACCACACCAGGTTGACCTGTCGCACGCGCATAACCATCAGCCGCATGGGTAGCAGCTTGCTCATGTCGGACGAGAATATGCTTAACATCATCTTGACGATAAAGCGCATCATAAATATGAAGCACCGAACCACCCGGATAACCAAATAAATACTCAACACCTTCGTCTTTTAATGCACGAACGAGAATATCAGCACCGCTTAATTCCACGTGTTCCCCTTTTTCCATAACCATTATAAAATATGTAACCCGCAAATGTACGTGCAATGCGCCCTAAGGTCAAGTAAAAGCGATATCCCTAGAAGTCAGGTATAGACAGTTAAAGCGTTAGTGTCAGAGCTGTGGCATAATTGCGCCCATGAAACCAACACATAATACACAATTAAAAATTACCCAGCCAGATGATTGGCACCTGCATTTGCGAGATAGTGATGCACTTAATCGTACCGTTCCTGATAGTGCTCGCTATTTTGGTCGCGCGGTCATTATGCCTAATCTTCAACCACCGGTTACTACAACAGCACTGGCTCAGTCTTACCTGCAACGTATTAATGATGCTAGACCAGAAGGCAATGACTTCCAAGCATTAATGACACTTTATTTAACAGATAAAACAACCGCCGAAGAAATTCACACCGCCCATGATAGTGGGATTGTTCACGCAGTTAAGCTCTACCCTGCTGGCGCCACCACTAATTCAGATGCAGGGGTTACTGATTTAGCATTATGTGCTGATGCATTAGCTGCCATGCAAACTGTAGGCATGCCCTTATTGGTTCATGGTGAAGTCACTCACGCTCATATTGATGTATTTGATCGTGAAAAGGTATTCATCGAGCAGGTTTTAAAGCCTCTTTTAAGCGCTTATCCAACACTCAAAGTCATCTTTGAACACATTACAACCGCTGATGCCGTTGACTTTGTAATCAATAGTGATGAGCGTATTGCGGCAACCATTACACCGCACCACTTATTACTAAACCGTAATGATCTGTTAGTGGGAGGCATTCACCCTCATAATTATTGCCTGCCAGTATTAAAACGTAATACTCACCAACACGCTTTAATTAAAGCTGCGACTAGTGGTAACCCTAAGTTCTTTTTAGGTACTGATAGTGCWCCACATCAACAACACACTAAAGAAAGTGGCTGTGGTTGTGCCGGTATTTATAGTGGTCATGCTGCAATCGAACTTTATGCAGAAGCMTTTGAMRMWGCWGATGCMYTRGAYAAATTAGAAGGYTTTGCYAGYCASTTTGGYSCTGAYTTTTANCAACTTACCTCGCAACACAGCGCAGATAACCTTAGTTAAACAATCATGGCAAGTGCCTGAATCATTAAGCTTTGCCGGTGAACCTTTAATCCCAATGCGTGCAGGTGAAGAAATTAGCTGGAAGGTTGAAGCTTAATAATAGCGTCTTTTCAACAAATGAAAACTCAACAAGCTACTAGCCTAAAAAAACAAGCCTCTAATATCCTTGACGGGATAAAAAAAGGAGAACAAGCAATTCGTGATAACCGTGTTGTGAGTAATGCTGAGGCTAAAAAGAAGATGAGTAACTGGCTAAATTAATCACCAATCAAGATTAATTTACCTGTTTTAGGATCCCTAAATACCTGACCCACTGCTTCAAAGCCTTCTGCTCCACCTTGGCGACCCAGTGGTGATTCAGGCATTTCCTTGCCCATCTCAACAATTTCTTTTTCTGAATAGGCCACTTGTGCTGTTGATTGTTGAAAGTGATCTTGTAGTTGATCATTCATCGCAATCAAAGCAGCAATTAAACCACAGGCGAACACTAACATAAGATCAAGAAAGTTAGCCATTGGCCCTAAAGGCTCTTCGCTTTCAGCACTAAATCTATTTTTTTGCCATGATCTAGCCATATTAAGCTCCTTGCTGTTGTTCCATCGTGGTTAATGCCGTGTCATACCAACGACGACGCACCCGCCCTAAAACAAAACCTGCAATACCAATCAACAAACCTAATACTGTGGTATCAAATGCCACACTCATCGCCGTGGTTAAAATACTTAACTCGCCTGAACCCAATGCTGATAATCCTGGGCCCAAAGGAATTAAAGTGCCCATTAGGCCTAACATCGGTGCAATACGGGCTAGAAAGTCACTACGTTCAATTCGACGTGTGGCTAACCGTTCTAAGCCTTCCATATCACCACTTTTAATCCATAAAGGAATAGCTTTAAAGCGTTCAGAAAGTGCAATGCCCACATCTAATAATGCAATGGCCGAAAAGAGCAATAAGAGATAAATAACAGGCTCTAATAAATAGCCTACAAGGCCGTGCATAATACCAATTGATATTGAACTTAACATAAACTAAACCTTGCCTTTTTCAGGCATTTTTTTAGGTAAAGAGTTACCCCGTAACCAACCCAGAAGTAGTAATATCATCGCTACAAATAATAAGATAAGAGCGAATTTAGAATCTGTTTTAGCTTCAGATTGCTCATCTGCTTGTTGCTGATCTTTAGCTTGAGTATCAACATCAACCTGCTCACCTTCTAAATTAATCTCAACAATCGTACTCGGTGCAGTCGTTACTTCATGGCTTATCTGAGTATTTTGTAACAATACTTCTAATTGCTGATAATCATCAGCGTTCACATACGCTTCTAACCACGGATAAATAGGATTATCAGGATTAGTATGACCACTGCCCGGTAAACCATGCTCTAACACTAAGGTGGTGAACTGCTCAGCCAATTGTTTAATAGTCTCTTCATCAGCATCCCAAAAACCTTTTTGTGCCGCCACTAACATTACGGCTAGCATATTGCTTTTCACATGCACATTATGGCCTTGCTCGAGGAACTCATCTAAGTCTAGTTCTAATTTATCATCAATATAAACCGCTTTAACTTCATCCCACACCCAGCTTTTAACCACACCAGGATTAGTCACTTGCCAGCCCCAAAGGTATTCAAGGAACTCGCTGCCCATTGTTCGAGCACCGGCATAACCTTCATCAATCAACGGTTCTAACCATTGAGGATTAAGGAATCGGCCACGTAACTCTGATAATAATGCCACTTGTAATGGCTCAATTTTCATATTATTGCTATCGGCATACGATAAAATGAAGCTATTAGGTACCTGTCCATTTTGCACTGTTTCAACCGCTAAACTTAAGCCGCCCAAATAATCAAATGAATCATTATTATCAAGCAAACCATATAAATTACTGGCTCGGCCTAAATAGGTATTTTCCACTGTTGCTAAACGTTGTTTGAATAGGTGCTGACTGGCTTCGCCTTGAATGCCATTGCCATAGGCATGGCCCATACGATTAATATAAGTCTGTGCGATTTGGCTACGCTCTTGCCATGCACCTGAACGCTCTACTAAACGGTTTACACCTGCACCATAACTACCTGGCGTAGTACCAAAAATACGATAACTCGCTTCACGGCCCGCTTGCTCAGCACTCATTCCTGCATTCAATGCTGCCCGAGCATCCTTAACCCAACGAGCCGCTACACGGTTAATTTCTAACGATTCACTACCTGACTCACCCAAACCTTCTAAAGGATCTAAAGCACTATTTAACGCATGGGTTAATGCAGGGTATTGTTTTCTAATTAAATCAGATGAACCATCTAATGCTAATAATACCGCCCGCTCTAACCAGACTAATTGAGCACCATATAAATCACGGAATAAACCCGATGTAGTAAACAAAGCATCATGTCTTACCCGTGTAATTGGCTGGCCTTGAGCATTAATATCCGCTAACTCAGTCACATCAAAGCGTTCTAAGCCTTTAAATATACCGCGGCTATTCCACACAGGACGCACACCCAACATATCAAAACCAAAGGCAATCATTGCACCTTCATCACGCACCACATCAGAAGCCCATAATACAATGGCATCAGCACCTACTAACTCCGGCTGTTTTAACGATTGAACAAGACTAGTCGTTTCCACTCGAGCTTTGCTAGCGAGCTCAACACCGACTTTATAACCTAATCGTGATGGAATTAGACTTCCATCCATGGCATAAAAGTTTCGCCCAGTAGGCAATACTTCCGGCGTACGAATCGGATCATTACCCTTACCGACTTTAATATACTCACCATTAAGCCCGGCTAATAAAGCCTGTATTTCAGCCTTCGGTGATACTTCTAATAGTGGCCGCCAACTTTTATCTAATTCGCGACCCTGACTCATTGAAGCCAACATTGTATCAATAGCTTCATCAGACCAATCTCGACCAAACACATGCAAGCCCAGCGGCATAAAGTCTTCTTGTAACTTAGTTAAATAATGCCCTACTTCATGCACTAATAACTCATCATCAACTTGGTAAAAATCAGTAATGCCTCGCACCTCAAGTTCACCCGACATACTTGATTGCAATTCTTCTTGTAGATTAAGTTCTTCAACTAACTTCTTAATTTCAACAATGGCTCGATGACGAATCGCCTTAGCATTAACCGGTGCCGCCTCAAAGCTTTCCACCAACTGACGCAGTGATAATAAATCGTCATATAACGCCGTACTTTCTAACGGTGGCGTAAGGTGATCAATCATCACCGCCAAACCTCGACGCTTAGCTTGTATACCCTCGCCCACACCATCAACAATATAAGGATAAATACTCGGTAAATCACCTAATACCACACTCGGGTAATCTTCATCACTCATACCCACTCGATGGCGAGGTAAGAATTCATAAGTCGAATGACGACCAAGATGAATCACCGCATCAGCAGAAAACCCTTTACGTAACCACTGATAAAACGCCACATATTGATGTGGAGGAGGAAACGATAAATTAGCATGTAACAGCTCTTCATTTATTTCCCAGCCACGTGGGGGTTGCGGGCCAACAAACACATTACCAAACTGAATACCCGGCAATACAATCTGATCATCATGCACCATTACAWACCCCGGTGCTTCACCCCAACCGCGAATACCTTCAATACCTTGATTGGCAATCGCTTCAACCAATGTTTTGGCCTTATCCCAATCAATATTACTGCTATCGGTATACATCACCTCTAATTGTTCAAGTAAATTTAATACCCGATTACGAGCAGGATGATCAACACCATCTAAAGCATGGTGTAAATCATTAATCACCCGTTGCATTAGGCGTTTACCAATGCTTTTATCTTCTAAATTAACCGCACGCTGCAACATCATATGCAGATAACCTAATGGCCCATTAACCATCTCTTGCTGAACACCTTGTGGAAACTCAGCAAACCACTGCATATATTCAGCTTTACTCACCAGCTGAACCCGAGTGGCCATATCTTTCAACGCCGGGCCATCTTCAGGTAAATTCACCCCATCAGCTTGCAACATATCCAGTAAGGCTTCAGATGAAGTCGGTAACTCACCGGTTTGATACCCCTCCGCTTTTAATGCATACAACATATCGAATAATGATTCAGGCACATTCAAATTATCGGCACCGATATTATGTCGGCCAGGAGGATGGTTGTAATAAACAATCGCTACTTTTTTGTCACTATTTTCTTTGTGTTGCAAAGCTAACCAACGATTACTTCGCTGAGTCATTAAGCTTACTTGCTTATCAATCGGCAAAGTAAGCATCATCTCAGCGCCCGTCAGCGTATCAATGGTCGGCTTACTCATTGCCGCCACTACCATTGCCTGACTAATGCCTTGTAACTCCGGCATGGCTACACGATAATGCACTGAATTCCAGCCCAAACCTTCTTCTGATAATAACCACTCATCTTCGGTGCTATCAGAAAGTCGAATACCCTTCATCACCGGCACATTCAACTCGGTTAAATACTCATTAACCTGCTCTCTTCCCTCACCGGCACCCACCACAAAGTTTTGCAGTGAAATGACTAAGCGTATTTTATCCTTCTGTGCGGCCAGTAATTTTACCGCTTCAACACTGGCCTTACCCCACCCTGCTAATACTGCCATACAGCCCACATCATCAGATTCAATGCCCTGACAAAGTGCATCTAATAAAGCCTTCTCCCCCTGACGATCACCGGTTTCATAATCTAATAACACCACCCATGATTTCTTTTGTGCAAAATCAAACTGTTCTAGTGCTGAAGTATGATCTGAATAATAACCACGTAATGGTGATACTAACTGAGGCGACCGGCTGGTTTTACTGTTATTAACAAGATGATTAAGCTGCTCGAACAAACCGTGCATATTGCTGCTATTACGGCCTAACCAAAATAAGCGTGTTAATAACCAATCATCATAGTGAGAGAATGTTTTTAAGCGAGCGTTAAGCCACTGCTGAGGATCTTGACCCGGCTCAGGGTTTGCCATCAAAGCATCAATATCAGCATTGGCCAATAAAGCCTGCCCCTTAATCTTAGACGCACTGACTAAACGTCGATCACTGTGCACAGCAATGAAGTTAGTCATTAAACCTTGTGACAAGGCATTATTTAATAACTCAGCACTCTCACCAAATACACCACCAGAGAATACTAAATCAGCCGACTTCAGCAGTTCATGTTGTTGCTGCGGCGTTAATGATAACCACTGTTCGGTAGTGCGTATATTGACTTGTTCGCTTGCATGTTCTTTTAAAAAGTCATGGGCGCCCGATACCACTTCAGATACATTGCGTGGCGATACGATAGCCAATACAGTATCTGCATGCACAGGCACAGTAAGCACGAATAAAAGAAGCGTTGAAAATAGAGTTTTGATCACGTCATGTCCAGTAAAGTAAGAAACACTACTGACAGACCTAGGGATAGACTAACGATGCAATAAGCGGCTTTTATACATAGCTCATAGATCATTAAAAAGCGGAAACCCGCCCCCGATTGCACCCCCCGGCTATCAGAAATAACGTCAAAATGGCAGGTCTTCTGGCTCACGTATCATCGCTCATCACCACCTTCCCAAAGCTTAAATTAGCTTCAGTGGTATTCAGTAAAAAACTGAGGTGACTCACTCCACGTATACAGTTGCGGGGACAGCTTCGTTTGCACGAATTCCCTATTATCTCGATTAAGAGACCATTAAAACGAATCTGAATTATACGGGGAAATAAGATTATAGGAAGTGCATTAAAATAAATAACTTATAAGTAGCTAATAACACTACGATTTAGTGCTTAATTAACGTGCTATTTGAATTTAAGGATATTTTGATACTGTGTAAGGAATCGTCTTGGTGGGTGGTACAGGGCTCGAACCTGTGACCCTCGCCTTGTAAGGGCGATGCTCTCCCAACTGAGCTAACCACCCCAAGAGAAGGCGGCATAATATATAGGCTGACAGGATAAAGCAAGGTTTTATTTGTATGGGTTTAATTTTATAAAAAACTCAGATACTATTTATCCCCTTTACAGTTACTTGCTATATTTTATTTTAAGCCCATTCAAGCCCCTTGGGTAATTGAAAGCTACTGTACTCTACATGAACAATACGACGATGGCTTGGCTCAGTACCTTTACTTGATGAATGTAGTAAATTAGGCCTCATCACCAATAAGTCTCCTTGCATAGCAGTGCAGATATATTCTTCTGATTCGTTAACAATACGGTCTTGGTCACTTTTTCTAAGAATCCCTGAGCGATGACTTTTGGGAATAATCTTTAAGCAACCATTAGCCTCACTAGCCTCATCAAGGTGTATACGGAAAGTCACCATATCTTCTAGCACTTCCAGTTTAGGCTGAACATGATGAATGCCGTCTTTTAAAGTCCACGGCCCCCAGCCAGCTATATTTTTATTATCACTGACTGAAATAGTCTTATCTTGATGCCAAGTAACCAGCCAGTTTTTATCAGGGGTTTTATCAAAGACAATGACTCGAACAACCTCGGCTTTGCCTGACAAGTAGATTTCTGCTTTATCTCGGAGTAAGTCTGAATTAATAAGTTTTTTTACAGAGGATAGTTTCTTCTCTGCATTTCTAATTCCATGTTTCGGATATTCAGAGTCTAACGACTCAATTTCATCAATAATTTCATTTATTGAATCATTGTCTAGAAAGCTAGAATGGACCTCAAACCCATTTATTTCAAAACTCAAATCTCGCTCCATTATCAAAATAAAATCAAAGGGAAGCGTCACCTTTTAATTCAGCACAAACCAATCATGCCAGCCAATATATCCCGCTTATTATGACCTCGATGCATAATATCTAAAGGCTGACTAGAGATAACTATTCTTGATAATCTGACCCAAAATGTAGATTACAAACCGACTTAAATCAGCTTTATCTTTTGGAGTAATAAGTAAATGAAGGTCACCTTTTATTCAGAACGAGTTTAATAAATTTGTTACGGTGATTCCTAACGTTACCCACCCAAAATTAATACAAGTAGGAAACACAAAAAACACAAGAAAAATATATGAATGACAATAGTAGATATACAAAAAATTATATTGGTAATTCTTAATTTTCGATTATTCTTGAAAATGGAGTTCCCATGAAGGAACAAATTTCCATATATCCCTAAAGTCTTATCTGTTGAAGCATTATTCTTATCTGCCGGACCATTTTCCCAAAATTCTGGATTCTCATATTCAATAGATGACCATAACCTTTCAACCATAATTACATTAAGTAATAAGAATACAAAGTATAAAAATAGACAACAATAAAATGTTATTTCTAGATGACTATCACTCATTTGTAAGTTCACCATAATAGTTATTATTCAATAAAAAATAAACTTCTGACACCTAGCACACCGCCCAATTAATAGGAAAAAATTGTTGATTAAAATAGCGCCGCTTGAAATTAATTTAGGGGCTGTCCCAGATAACTAACCCAATTCATTCTTAATCCATTGTTTCAACTGTTTTAATTGTGCTCGTGGCTTTGGATTGTTAAATCGCCACTCACACTCCTTCAAAAATAGATAGAAATGGTCTTTAAGCACACCGTTAAATTTACGCATATGCCGCTTAGCCTGGTTTAGCTACGCTTACCTTCGGTTTCAAAAGTTCTCTATTCCATTGATGTGATTCTTCTTATCTGCAAATAACTTTGAATGATTAATTCGGTAGTGTTTGAACTCTGACACATCAAGTGCATTATAGCCTCGCCAACAATCAGAATATACAATGCTATCTGGTTTTACTTTTCCTTCAATAATGGGCATCAATGTAGCTGAGCTAGCATCAGGAATTATTTTTGTATAAACCTTGCCACCCCGCTTTAACAAACCAAATACAGGAACTTTACCTGCGGCACCACGACCTCGCTTTTCTTTTCGTCGACCACCAAAGTAAGATTCATCTACTTCAACTTCCCCACCAAAATACTCTTCGGATTCTTGCTACAAGTTTAGAAAGATAATTTCTCGTAAATGATGAACATAATACCCACCTGTTTTACGGTTAACGCCAACTAGATCCGCAGCACATCGTGCCTTTACTCCTGCCACGAAATACTCAATTAGTTTGTTCTATTTTATAGTGCTTAATCTATTCTTCATTCTGCCCTCGATAATACATTTTATGTGTTATCTGGGACAGCCCCTATATTAAATATAAAACTTTAGCCGACATTTCTAATGCTTTTAACTAGGCTCCACCTTTATTTTTTGGCACATTTGTTAATGTATTACCTCCCCTTATAGCCTATTGGTATACATCTTTACGGTGTGCAACACGAATGATGAGAACGATTAGCTTTTCATCCTCAATATTGCAAATAATATGGTAATTGTTAACTCGATAACGCCATAATCCTGCGAGTTTATGTGCCAATTACTTGCCAAATCGTCGAGGGTCTTCTGCTGTTGCAATACGTTTTCGAAGGTGGCTTAGGATTTCTTTTTGAGCTTGACGATCAAGTTTTCGAAGCTCTTTATCAGCAGCATCTTCAAACTCAATCTTCCAGATCAAGATCTTGCTCCATTTCATCTAACGTCCAACGTTTCCCCTGATTTTCAAGGCGATTTAGGCTTAGATATTTATCTTCCATATCATCGAGGTGATCTAAGATGGCTTCTCTGGCATAGAATGTTTTAGTTCGACCTGTTTTGTCTGCTAGCGCTTTGAGTCGATTTTCTATTTCTTCAGGGAGTCTGATTGCAAGCATATTATGCTCCTTTTATATACACGTATTACGTGTACATCCTATCATCTTTTTAATTTTCATCTAAATATAAAAACTAAAACCAACCATTACAACCCCTTGTTTAAATAGTGTTTTTAGATACATGAAAGAAAGTAACTTGCAAACCATATAATTTATGGGCTGTCCTAGATAAGTAAAATAATCTAGGATGGTGACATGAGAAAAAGTAGATTACGTGGGTATAAGCAAAGTCGTTTCATTTATAACTTATAGGAAAATATATTATGAGTAACATTAAAACAATTCGAGATATCGCAGGGTTGAGCAATGAATCAAGCCCCATCAGTAATTCTGCTCTGATTATTATTGATGCACAAAACACGTACACTGAAGGTGTGATGAAACTAGAGGGTATGAATTCGGCTTTAATTGAATGTAAAAAATTACTTAATCGATTTAGAAGTGCTGGACGACCTATTTTTCATATCCAGCACGATGCAGGGGAAGGAACGCCCTACGACATCAATGATCGCATTGGCCAGATTATCGATATCGTTTCACCTCTTAACGGTGAGGCCGTGATTACTAAAAACTACCCAAACTCCTTTGTACAAACAGAATTGGATGAATTGTTGAAACAGGCCGATATAAGTAACCTTATCCTTGTCGGATTCATGTCACATATATGTGTAAATGCAACTGCTAATGGCGCCTTTAGCTTAGGCTATACCCCCACAGTTGTCGCTTCAGCAACCGCTACCAGAGCATTACCCTCAAAAGTCACAGGTAAAGTCCTACCTTCTGAACAAGTTAAAGAAGTAGCACTAGCTTCATTGTCTGACTTACCTTCAGCAGTGGTTGCTTCAGTAGAAGATGTTCCTGATTAGATCCTGAGCAGCTCATTATATTCTCTGACTGAAGTAACTTCATGGAAAATCAAGTTTGCCGACCCCTTGATATTATTGATATTTTAATTATCTTCATCAGTATTAGCTTCTTCTTTTTGTTCTGAATAACTTTCTCTAACGACCACTATTTCTGGAGCTTCGACTTCTTCTGGTACTTCTTCATTTTTGTCATTACTCATTTATATATCCTCTATGGCCATATTTTTATAAAAATCAATATCGTTGAAATAAAAAAACACCATGCTGAAAATACTATTTCAGCGTAGCCCTTATTTATGTACTTTAACTTTTTTTCAATCTCTATCTCTATTTTTTCTGTTGCTTCAGAATATTTCTTTGCTAACCCTAAGTAAACAACTTCTCTTTTATTTATTTTAAAGTATTCGATCATAGTTTTATCAGATTGCATTTTTATCAAATTTTGCAATTTTATACTCTGAAATATGAAACTCCACGCGGAAGATATAGCAAGAAAAGTTATAGCAACAGAGCAAACAGTTAACCACCCCAAAAAATCAGAAGGTGGAACTATTTTTTCAAAAGCCCACCTGATAAGAAGAATATATAGAGTAATAGCTATGCTAATTGATGTTAAATATTTTATTGATTTATCTTCCAATCGAGTAAACCTCTGCCTTTCACTGGCAAATTGTTCTTGTTGAAATTCGTATAAAAGTTTATATTTTTCTATATCAACAGCCACTGATTGTCCCTATAAAATATAACGCCACATTAAGCGGCTTAAAATTGTTGGCTAAAATGTTGAACGAAGTGAAAACAGCCAACTGTTTTAAGTCCGTTTGAATGCCTTGTATGGATAATATCCCATAAATAATACACCTATTTAAAACCAAGTTCGGATAAAGTGAGGCCCATGCTTTGGCTGTAACCAAAGCCTTTTTATGCGGTAGTTCGATTGATTGCAGGCTCCTCGATTGATTTTAACTTGCTCACGATAAGTCGCTCATTTTCTGTCTCCGCCCTTCTTTAATAGGCTGATTCGATGGTTTAATTGTAACTATATTTTCTCTGTAATTCATAACTTTGTTTGCCACAAAAACTGAAAATAAAATAGCTGCCATAATTACCCTAGTACTTAATATGCCTAATCATGCCTGCACCGGTAAAACACCATCCACTAAAAAATTATCAAGTGGAAAGTGATGGATATTACTATTATATAAGGGTTTAAACATGACTTCGTTTGCCGTAGTTTCACACAACCATTGTTCTGTATGGTTAGGTTTGTTGTGTAAAAAGGCTGAGGTGTTGTATAAGGCTAGGCATATGCCATTATTTGAATCACGTGCTGATTCATATTCAAAAGCAAGTACGCCGGCTGCTCTCAT
>NVVP01000085.1 GCA_002402245.1 Gammaproteobacteria bacterium
CCATCATCCAAAATGATAATGAACTTGATTCCTACCCGCTGCTTTCGCCTTATACAGTGCTTTATCTGAATCATTAATAAGGTTATTCGGGTTTGTTTTCTCTAATGGCATTGTACGAGACACCCCGATACTTACAGTTAAATTAACCGTATTCTCTCCGTCAGAAAAGAGTTCGCCTTCTACCGCTTTACGAATATCTTCTGCTAATGCCATCGCTGATTTACGTGATGTATCATTCAGTAATATAACAAACTCTTCACCGCCAAAGCGAGCGATAATATCTGTTTTTCTTTTGGCTGTGCGGTGAATTATTTCAGCTATCGAAACCAAGCATTTATCCCCAAATAAGTGCCCGTAATTATCATTAATACTTTTAAAGTGATCTATATCGACTAACAGAATAGAAAGTTCTTTTTGGTTCCTCCTCGCATGCTCCCAATGAAGCTCGTAACTTGAATTAAAGTGCCCTCGGTTATAAATTTGAGTAAGCGGATCAATTCTATTGATAACCTCTAATTCTTTTCGCTGCTTATCAAGCTTCTCTTCATTAAATATACCTTGAAGATAGGTTTTATTCGTTCGTACTGCTAATGCACTTTGGTATAGATAATAAAGCACGAGTAAAAATATAAATTTATGTAAGCCATCAATCACAATAAAAACGAGTAAGGTCGGCAACAGCATCGCCGTCATATTTGCCAGTGCAACGCCAACTCTTGGTGTTTGGGCAATTAGCGCTCCACTCGATATAGCTGTAACACATAACACTACAATATAGCTGCTTTCCGAAAAGAGGGGGTCATATAATGCTTGAGCTAATACCATGCCAATAATTGCTGCTTGAAGGAACAACAGTGTTACTAGTATTCGAAACCATAATTTACGTGATCGTTCATAGAGAATATGACTGTATTTCTTGTGAACGAGTCGAGCGCCACTAAGTGTAAGCATTATTACTGAGTAAATAACACTTTCCTCAGGATAATAAACATAAAACTCAAAAGACCAAAAAATCAGGGGTAATACTACGGCATAAATAAATATCCCGGGTATAGAGAGGCTATGCAAATCTTGATCAATTCTTTTTTCAACATCCATACTTTTGTATCCTATCGCTAAATTCCTTTTGTTTACTCGCTTTATTATTTTAAGTTAACCTCTCCCGCATAGGCTCAGAGGACACTTTATTCCTTCCTCCTTCTTTACTTAAATACAGCGCCCTATCCGCTGAAGAATACAGCTGTTGATAACCATATTGCCCAACAATACCACCAGAGATACCGGCACTAACCGTCAAACTAAATTCATACTCTTCAGCCTTAATGACAGTGTTAGATATAGCCTGACTAACTCGATCTACCAAAATCCAACATTCTTCTAATGTTGTATTGGGGAATGAGATAATAAACTCTTCGCCACCAATTCTGGCCAATAAATCACTTTCGCGTAATGAATCATGAAGTACTCGTGCTATCGTTTTTAAAGCAATATCTCCACTTGCATGGCCATATCGGTCATTAACCTTTTTGAAGAAATCAATATCAATAATACACCACGCTATCGGTGTTTGATTTCGCTTAGCATCAGCCAGCTGTTTTTTAACCACTTCATTAAAATAACGTCGATTAGGAATTTGAGTCAGCTCATCAATTCTAGCTTGTTTTTCAGCCCTGTTTTTTGCTTTTTCTAACTCTTGGGTTCGATTTCTAACTTCCAATTCAAGATGTTCATTTTGTAGCTCCATCTCAGAACTATACTGCTCTATACTTTGTGCCATAGTACGTAAGGTTCGAGCTAGCTTGCCAATTTCATTGTCATTATCTTCTGGCAAAGGCGTATTGCCTTGCGCCACTGAAGAATATTCACGCATGTCAATTCGTGTAATCGCAATTCGGAACAAATCAAGTGGGTTCAGAATTTTTTTGTTTATCAACAAATACAACATTAACAATTCAACAACCAGTGATATAACCCCTAATAGAAAAATGAATTTGGCTGCTTCTTTTGCTGCTGAGGTGAGTAATTCTTTAGGGTAAACCGTGACAAAAAACCAATCCGGGCCGGTGATTTTACTCACCGCTAAAAATGCATTACCTTTACTGTTATCAAGTACTTTAGATTCCAAATTGGTATTAATCACTTCAGTCTTTATTTGATTGAACATATCCAGTAATTCGTCATCACCATGGGTCAGGATATCGAGCATTCCCAGGTTGGCTCTTAATTCTTGCTCCTTTTCTGGGTGGGCAATCAAACGACCATCTTTTCTTATAATAAAATTATGGGCTCCGGTTAAATGATCATTAAAAACTCGCTCAAAAAGCTTATTCAATAAAATATCATGACCCACATTGAGTAAGTTCTTACCCTCTAAATCAACCGGTGTTTCACATGAAACCATCCACTCATTAGCCGTAGGGTCAAAATAAAGCCCTGTCCACACAGATTCACGTGACGGGTTATTTTCCATGCTGGTAATGTAAACCCACTCTTCTGTGGTTACATCAAGCGTTGACTCCGCATTATCAGCCCACGGTAAACCTGGCCAATGGACAATATTAACGTTCTCAAACATTGATACATACACATTAGCAAAGCGGTTTGTCCACGCGTCACTGTATCTATCTACCAGCTGATAGGCTAAATATAAACGATTACGAAATTCTTGCTGTTCAATCGGAGCATCAGGGCCAATATAGGCGGTGGTACCGTGGCTAAATAAACCTTCCGGACGATAATATCCGGTAAAGGCTTTCTTTTGCAGGTGTGTGGTGCCGTCTTTCCAGGGTTCAAAAATAGACCAGAACTGGTCATTTGAAATAGTCTTATTTTGTTTATAGGCCTCGACAAAATGCTCTCTGAAGACTTGATGATTATCTTCAGCAAGCTCAAAAATAGCACTTTCTTTATCGCCGCGTTCAACAATATATTTATCTAACGAGTCAAACTCTTGATCATATAAAGTGGATAGAATATGTTGATAACTCAGGCCAGAGATAATAATTACAACCAAACTAATGCGTAAAGCCATTTGTAATAGCACTTCACGTGTAAGGGAGCTGCTTCCTTCTCTAACCATCTACCCGTCCTTACTTGTCCATTAACTCTCAAAAATTATCATCTAAAATGACGATACCACATCATACTCTGAATTACTTACAATATTAATAACTTAAGATTATTTCAACTTCAATAAAAACGTTATTATTTTGTTCTCAGTGTTTCAAAATAAAAAGGCCTCTGCTAGTGAAAGCTCACTAACAAAGGCCTTATTTCTAAATTTAAGTAGAATTAGAAGCTGTAGCTTGCTCCTACATGTAACGCTCGCTCTTCACCAACAAAATATCGTTGAGTTCCACGGTTATTATCCGCTCTCTCTGCATACTTAATATTAGTTAAATTACTGATCCGACCATATAGGTTTACTTGGCTATTAACACTGTAATTCGCACGAAGGTTCAATAAATCATGGCCCTCATAATCAAATTGATTGCCTTCATCAGTGTAATATTTACCAACGTGTACCCACTCTAATTCTGCACGGCTTTGTGGTAAAAAGTCCCAACCTAAACGAATATTTGATACATGACGAGGAGCTGTATCCATATCATTACCATCAACAATGTTTGCAGTCGCATTATCAAATTCATACTGATGACGAGCATAAGTAAAACTTCCACTTATATCGAACTGTTGTCCTAATGGCATAAATGCACTTAATTCGAGGCCATAATGCTTGGTTTTACCATCAGTCACATTATCATCTGCCGTTGTTCTGAAGAAATAGTCTTTTTTCTTCATATGAAAAGCGGTAACTTCATACTGAATGCCTGCTCCCACTTTTCTAATACCTATCTCAACACTATCTATCTGCTCAGAATCAGCTTCAAGTGCAATATTAGACACTTTCCTCATCCGATATAGATCCGTTGTTTGAGGAGCCCTATTGCCTCGCGCTAAATTAATAAAAGCACTAATATCATCAGTTAAGCTCTGCACTACGCCTAATTTAGGACTAAAGTTATTAAAGGTATCGGCTCTATCTCCTGGTCGATAAAGTGACGTTCCAAATAAGCCATCAGCTGTTTTATTATCATACTTATATCGTGTATGCTCAAAACGAGCACCAACAGTTAAGCGTGTTTTTTCTAATAGCTGCCACTCGGTATGAACGTAGGGAGCAATAACCGCTGCATCTACTTCATAATCATAATGAACACCTGGGATGTATTTACCACCAAAATAAGAGGTTGGATCTGTTTGAGTTTCAGTCATAGATCCTTGCGTATACTCAAAATCTGTACCTGCAATAATTTTATGACCATTTGGTAAATCACGATAATATGCCGTCAGTAGGCCTACACTTTGATGGTCATTCTCTTCCAATGGTGTTCCTGCAAGAAAGTGCATTCGGAAAGCCATATCGGTATGACGAAAATAAGGCGTTATACTAAAATAAGAATCGTCCGTTAATTCATGATCCCAACGTGTAGATAAACGTACTGATTTAACATCTCGAAAAGCATCGGGGTTTTCATTGGTTTTTGATTCAGAGGTATTTTTATACGCATCATCCCCCACTTCATAGCCTGCAGTTTCTTGATTTAAGTTTGAAGCTGAAAAAACAGTCTGAAAACTATTTACATCACCTAAGTAATCATGGCGAAATGTCATTTTTTGTTGTTCAAAACCAGAATCATCAATCCAGCCACCATCATGAGTACCATTTACACTTAAACGATAGCCATGGGCACCATCAGTATTACTAACAGTTCCTTTCAGTTTGTAAAGATCATGTGGACCAACTGACACATCAATAGAACGTTCCAGTTCTAGCGAGGGTGCGCGCGTTAAAATATTAACCAAACCATGAACGGCATTAGAACCATAAAGCGCACTACCAGGGCCTCGAACAACTTCAATGCCACCTGCTTGTTCAGAATTGACTTCAAACAAACCATTCACGTTAGCAAAACCTGCTGCTCGTAAAGCAATACCATCTTGCATATATAAGAACGATCCCGCTCCTGCACCACCATTTAAAATAGGTGAACGAATAGAAGTTAAACTTTCTTGGCCATTTCCACGTTGAACCATTACTCCAGGAATGCGGTTAATCAATTCTTCAATATGATCTGCTCGCACTAAATCAATTTCTTCTTCGCTAACCTTGCCAGTATTACCCGCCAAGTCCATTAACGATGTTTCAGATCGCGTACCGGTGACCACCAGTTCATCTAGCATAAGCGTTGTTTCTGAAAAAGCTAAGCTCGGT
>NVVP01000020.1 GCA_002402245.1 Gammaproteobacteria bacterium
GCTCGCACGGTTCCTGGGTAGGTTGCTTGAGGCAAGTAGCGATGCTTGTCCCAGATGAATGATTGTTCTCGACAGAACCCGGCTTATCGGCCATCTCAATTTTTATTTTCCTGAAAAATAAAACTTAAAGAACGGCAAGCTCTGTTGCTTCTTATTCCAAATCTAATTCTTAACCGACCACACGCTATCTTTATCACCTTGATTCGCCCGTTTGGTGGTTAACGTTGCCATTTTAAAAAAGAATAGTGCGAATAATAACCCCGTGAAATCAACACTGAGTGTTGTTAGGCTAGTATTAGCCCAAATGTGTTCAGGCCAAAGTAGGCTACTCAATGTGGTTAATGGAATAGCAAGGCAAGCAAGGGCGCAGAGATATAATAAGTGCACGGCGGCCGATGCTGCACCACGAATAAAGGCCCATGCGACTGCGGCTAAAAATATGCCGTAATAAACATTTAAGCTGGCATAGTTAATGTTGTCGGCAAAGGCGTAGAACCATTTACCTGCCACCATGGCAAGAATAACGCCTGCCACTGAACCTAGACTAATGCCGACGGTTGCTGAGGCCATCCACCGCGTATTACGAGCTTGTTTTACTGATACTTCTCCTTTAATTTGTTTTTTCCGTCTGGATTCGAGCCAAAGTAAATTGCCTGAATAAAACAAGAAGGCACCGGCAAGGCCTAAGAAGAAATAAACCCAACGAATAACGTTACCACCATAACTACCAAAATGGAGAGCAAAAAAGCTGGTAACGGTGCCGTTCCAATTATTACCCTGTGCGGGCACCCAGCTGCTATCAATGACACCGGTGTAAGGATTGATTGCTATATAAGATGTAACGGCTCCTCGAGCCATATGGTCAGGACTGATAATGCTCGCTCTAATCGAGGCGCGAGTCGTTTCAAGATCTTGATATTTTAAACGTTGAACTTCAAATTCAGGCACTTGCTTTTCGATACGTTTAATTAACTGCGTTGCAGGCAGAATATCTTTTAGGTCATAAGGCTCGGCTACATTTTCTGAGCGTGGGCCAAACATGGTTTCATCACCATAAACAACGGCTTCTAATCCGCCATAAAACAGATCATGAAAAGCAAAGACAATAACGGTCATGCTAATGATGACATGAAAAGGAAAGCTGGTGATGCCGACGAGGTTATGACTATCTAGCCAGAAACGTTTTTTATTTTTCTTTTGCCTAACAGCAAAGAAGTTGTGCATTAATGTAGGCAGTAATAAGATTAAACCGGATACCAAGGCTAGAAAATAGAGCACAGCCGCTACACCCATTAAATAAACACCGAGATATTCTCCTCCTATAACAAAGGGAATACCTGCTGTTTGGTGCAGCATATCAATCATTTTAGCCAAAATAGACGGTTGGATTACTTGTGTATATAGCTCGCCTTGTTCATTTAAACTGGCTTGCCAGCGTTTACTGTCAAATTGGAGTTGATGGCTTCTTGGTCCTGACTTCTTCCAGCTTATCGGAGCCACATTTTCAGCGTGATTTAAATATAAGTTGAAGCCATCTCGAGCATCAGGATATTGCTGTATAAACTGTGATACTAGACTATCGATATCAGCCAAGTTATCTAATGCGTTTATTTGTTGTGCTGGTGGACTGAGCCAACGATCAATAGGGGCTTTAAACATGGTTAAAGAACCAGCAAAAAAACCAATAAAGAGTAATAAGCCTGAGCAGATCCCCACCCATGTATGTAAGCTGAGGTAGGTACGTGAAATATCACTACGGACTTTCATCAGGCGTTGAATCCTTGGACTAAAAATAATGTGGCATAGGCTAATATATTAGCGCCGCCTATATAAAATAATGCATGCCAGCGAGTCGGATATAAATAAACTGTGCTGAACAGTAGCAACCAAATCGGTGTAATAATCCACATATTAAACTGCACTTTATTCTCGGCAGAGATACCGCCGGGGCCAGCCCATGCAAAAATACCCACTAAAAAAAATGCGAGACTAAGTCCTAGGAGGCTGCCTATGAATGTTTTTGACCACCAATGACTTTGAATTCTGATTTGTTTTGTAGTGGTATTACTGTTCATTTTTCTTTTTTAATTAATAATGGCAGAAAAGGCAGTAAACCAAAAATAAGCATGGCACAGGCCAAATAGATAAAAATACTGGTATTAGTCGCCCATAAGTTAAGGCCCAGAACAAAGGTGATAAGGCTTAATAACCAGCCTAACTTCTGCCAATGTGCCGAAAGTGGTTTGGCTAATAATGCTTGATTAGTATGGCTGCAATATAAAATGGTGCTGGCAGTGATTAGCATCACTATAAATAAGAACATATTAGTTTAAATCCTGAATACGAGCTAAACGGATAGTTTAAAGGGAGGGAATAAAAACGCATATATTAACTGAATATAGTGCTAATTATTAGAGTAATTACGCACTATGAATAGTTTGGATCATAGTTTCAACTTCCAATTGAACACGGGTCATATTTGGGGGCTCGGTGAAGTATTAGTTAAGCAGGTGGTATAGGCTACTTTCCTGGCTAACTAAATCAGTTGCATGATGAATCAGTTGCTGGAAATTATGATCATGAACGATGAGGTTTAATTGTTTGACGGTGGCTGATTTATCCATACCTACTCGTATTTTAGGATGATAAAGCAGTTGTAATAATAGGCAGTCTAATCCTGATAAATAATCATCATATGATTTGTCATTGAAAACGGAAGGGTAAACGGCATTTGAGTCATTGGGTAACCCCATTATTTGACTAAGTTCTTCAACCACACATGATAATAGCTTGGCATTAGCACGCGCTCTATCAACGGGAATAATAACCGTGGCGTTTTTAATACTGCCATTTGGCTTAAAGGTTAAATGAGCAAGACAGACACTACTTTGGCTAAGTTGAGTAATTTTTTGAGGGTCAGTTAAGGAAAAGTGCTGTTGAATATCACGTTCTAAATCGTCCTCATGTGAAAATAAAATTGTTAAGTTGGGTCGTTGATTAGGTTTGATTGGAGAAATATTGACCCCCGTAATAGCAGCCAAATGACTTAAATGGCGCTGGGTTATTTGCTGATGTAGTTTGGAATCTAGGGTTGAATCAGAAATTTGGTAGGCAATAGCTTGAGTCCACTTCCTAATATTCCTCGTTTGAGGAGAGAATTCATTTTTGAGGGCAATAGTGACGAAGCTGTTAATAATATAGTCATTGGCATGCCAATGCGGTGGGGGCGATGCCGTCGATGAATTACTGCATAGAATTAATGCAGAGGAAAGTAGAAAAGTGAATGCTAACTTCCATGTTATGCAATATTCTTTAATGCATTGGCTAGTATTCATAAATAACAGCTATTCTCTAATGAATTGAGTTTATGCTTATGTGTTGGATGGTTAATATTAGCAGTTAATGATCTATCGCGCTAAATGATTATGGCAAGCAGCTATTTTTTGGCTGAAAATTAATATTGTGAACCATTACTATTTTCAAAACTTAGAGTCCTATAGCTAGAATCTACTTTAACTTCCGATGCCACTTTTTTGATACAAAAGTACTCCTTCATTTTTGTTAATCCATTATCTCACCCACTTTCAGAAAGTGCGCTAAGTCATTGTCCTTAAAAGGGGATTGTGTTCATTATCATGCTTGACATGCCCTAAATCGACTCCTATAGTGTCGCTTAGTGGGGAATTGTGGATCAAAGTGGATCAATGACTTAAAAGGAACGCATGTGTTTCGAGGTGTAGCAACATTTAATCTAGATGCAAAAGGACGGATGGCTGTTCCAGCCAAGTTCCGTAAGCATCTTGACGTCTGTTGTGAGGGCAAATTAATTGTCACGCTTGATCACTCTGAACATTGTCTACAAGTTTACCCTCAGCCTGAGTGGGAAGAGGTTGAAAAGAAATTAGATGCTCTACCTAGTTTAAATCCACAAGTTCGTCGCTTGAAACGGATGTTACTAGGTAATGCTACTGAATGTGAAATGGATAGTAATGGTCGCATTTTATTGCCGGCTAAATTACGTGAATTTGCTAATTTAGAGAAAAGTATGGTGATGATTGGTCAAGGCAACAAGTTTGAATTGTGGGATGAAAATGCGTGGAATACGTTGATGGATGAGTGTTTAGAAGAAGACTTTGACGGTATCTTGTCGGCAGAATTAGAAARCTTATCAATTTAAAGGCGTAWTTTAATGACTGACTCCCCTTTAGAACATATACCCGTACTGCTAAATGAAGCGGTTGATAGTTTAGCTATTAAGGCTGATGGTATTTATATTGATGGCACATTTGGCCGTGGTGGACATACGCGTCACTTACTAAGCAAGCTATCRGAGACTAGCCAAGTACTCGGCTTAGATAAAGATCCTGCTGCCATTGCAACGGCTAATGAATTAGCACAGCAAGATGCTCGATTTAGTATTGAGCAATGTTCATTTGCCGATATGACCACCGCAGTTAATCAACGCGCATGGCAAGGTAAAGTCGATGGCATCTTATTAGATATAGGCGTGTCTTCTCCTCAACTTGATGTAGCTGAGCGTGGTTTTAGTTTTCAAAAAGAAGGTCCGCTTGATATGCGGATGAACCCTGATGTAGGCATTAGTGCAGCTGATTGGTTAGCAAAAGCTAGAGTTGAAGATANTACTTTTGTAATTAAAACGCTGGGTGAAGAGAAATTTGGTAAACGTATTGCCAATGCCATTGTTGAAACACGTGAACACACACCGATTACCACCACTACACAGCTAGCAAAATTAGTTGATAAGGCGATGCCTTTTAGAGAGAAAAACAAACATCCTGCTACACGTACCTTTCAAGCTATTCGTATTTATATTAATAATGAATTAGATGATTTGAAATTAGGCTTAGAGCAATCTTTAGATGCATTAGCTGTAGGTGGACGTTTGGCTGTGATTACCTTTCATTCGTTAGAAGATAGAATTGTGAAACGCTATTTTCGTGATGAGGCTAAAGGCGATGATTTGCCTTCAAACTTCCCTATTCGTGCTGATGAGTTAAATCCTCGTATTAAATTAGTCGGCAAGATGATTAAAGCGGGCGAGCAAGAGCTGGCGGCTAATCCTCGTTCACGTAGTGCTGTACTTCGTGTTGTGGAGAAGCTGGCGTGAGTTTTTTGTCTAGGCTAACACCATTAGGTATTGAATTGCCTATTTTGGTGTTAACGCTACTGATCATAGTCTCATCTATGGCGGTGGTTTATAGCAAATATCTTGGCCGAAAAGAATTTGTTGAAATTCAACAATTAGAAACACAACGTGATTTGCTAAACGATGAATGGGGTCGATTGTTACTAGAACAAAGTACATGGGCGAATCCTGCTCGAGTTGAATGGCAAGCACGAACTCGCTTAAAGATGATCGTGCCGACGACTAACATGACGGTGTTAATTCAGCCATGAGTCGGCCAGCTAAAACAATCAATCATGTAGGCGCTTGGCGCCTACATTTGGTTCGAATCGTGTTTATTGCTTTGGTAATTGGCCTCGCTTGGCGTTTAGCTGATATTCAAGTATTAAATCCTGATTTTTTACGTGACCAAGGCGATGCACGCCATATCCGTAATGTAGCTATTACAGCACATCGGGGCATGATTTTAGACCGTAATGGTGAACCGCTTGCGATTAGTACACCGGTGCATTCTGTTTGGTTTAATCCTCAAGATATTGTTGCTTCAGATAAAAATATTAAGCAGTTAGCTAAATTGTTAAACCTTAAACAATCGACTATTAAACAAAAGATCGCTAAGGGGAAAAAAGCGAACCGTCAATTCATCTATTTGAAACGACGTGTGGCACCAGAGCTAGCCTCTAAAGTTAAAGATTTAAAAATTAAAGGCCTAGCATTACAACGAGAATATAAACGCTATTATCCTGCCGGTGAAGTAACTGCCCATTTAGTGGGTTTTAATGATATTGATGATAATGGTCAAGAAGGTTTAGAATTAACTCATAATGAACTGTTACGCGGTGTACCTGGTTTAAAGCGTATGGTGCGTAATCGCCAAGGTAGCTATGTTGCGGGTGGCGAGCAAATTAAAGCAAGTAAAGACGGCCAAAATATCAGCCTAAGTATCGACTTACGCTTGCAGTATTTAAGTTATCAAGCGCTTAAAGAAACGGTTAAAAAATATAACGCTAATTCCGGCACCGCGGTTATTTTAGACATTCAAACCGGTGAAGTATTGGCAATGGTTAATCAACCTGCCTTTAACCCGAATAATCGTCGTGATTTAAAACAATCCTCATTGCGTAATCGTGCCGTGATTGATTTATTTGAGCCGGGTTCAACGGTGAAACCTTTTACTGTAGTAAGTGGATTAAAATCAGGTTTGTTTACTGAAAACAGCCAGATTGATACTCGTCCTGGCAAGTTGACTATTGGCCCATTAACAGTGAGTGACCATAAAGACTATGGCATTATCAATCTTGAAAAATTGATTCAGAAATCAAGTAATGTTGCCGCTAGTAAAATAGCGTTAGCACTAGAACCTGAGCAATTATGGCAAGACTTTACTGCCTTTGGTTTAGGTTCGCCAACAGGTGCTTATTTCCCGGGTGAAGCAATGGGACGCATGCCTGATTTACAATCATGGCGTGAAGTCGGCCGAGCCACAATGTCTTATGGTTATGGTTTAAGTACATCTGCCCTACAATTAGCTCGCGCTTATACGGTGTTAGCTAATGGCGGCATATTACGCCCCGTTAGTTTTACCAAGTTAAATGATAATGAAATACCTGAAGGTCGACGTGTTTTTGAGCAAGCTACGATTAAATCAGTGCTTAAGATGATGACTACGGTCACTAAGCCGGGCGGAACTGCTCGTCGAGCTGCCGTGGATAATTACACGGTAGCAGGTAAAACAGGCACCGCTAAGAAAACAAGCAAAAAAGGGGGGTATTCAGAAGCAAGCTACTTCTCATCATTTGCTGGAATCATTCCTGCTAAAAACCCTCGCTTAGCAATGGTTGTCATGGTGGATGATCCTCAAGGGGATAAGTATTACGGTGGTTTAATTGCTGCACCTGTTTTTTCAGAAGTGATGACAGGTGCTATGCGTTTATTAAATATTACGCCTGATGATATGGATAAGTCGCAGATGCAGGTGGCAAACTTATGATGCCGCAACAGCCATTATTTAATTTATTAGCAGGCATGTTAGCCGATCCTTCTATTCTTACAGATCAGATTATTAAAGGCATGAGCCTTGATAGTCGTGAAATTAAACAAGGTGATTTATTTTTCTCATTAGCTAAAACTACTGAGCAACGTGAAGCCTATTTAACTCAAGCACTAGCACAAGGTGCCGAGATTGTTTTGTATGAGAATAATACGGCTTTAACGACGCAAGAAGTCGCGTTACTAAAACAAGCTAATGCACTTGCTTATCCTGTTGGTAAGCTTGAAGATAAAGTGGCTGAAATTGCAGCTCGGTTTTATGGCCATCCTTCATTAGCTCTTACCGTTATTGCGGTGACGGGTACTAATGGCAAAACATCGGTTAGTCAGTTTATAGCTCAATCATTAGAAGTGCTTTCATTACCGTGTGCTGTTATAGGTACTTTAGGTGTGGGCCGTTTAAATGAACTTACTGCCACAGGAATGACTACGCCTGATCCTGTATCAGTACAGAGAATGTTGTTTTATTTTTGCCAGCAAGGAATTAAATATGCAGTGATTGAAGCCTCATCACATGCATTAGATCAAGGTCGTTTAAATAGTGTTGTCATTGATGTCGCTATTTTAACTAACCTGACTCGTGATCACCTTGATTATCATCAGTCGATGGCAGCATACCAACAAGCGAAAGCACATTTATTTGATTTTGCCAGTATTAAAACGGCGATTGTGAATCAAGCAGATGAGTTTGGTTTAAGCCTAATTGATAGCTTGTCGAAGAAAAATAAACTTAAAGTACTTAGCTATAACAGTCAGCAAGCATCTGCTCAAACTAGTATCCAAGCTAAAAATGTCACATTGACAATGCAAGGTTTACAGTTCAACTTAGTGACTGAGAAGGATGAAGCGGTTATTAATAGTCCGTTATTAGGCCGCTTTAATGTGGATAATTTATTAGCGGCGATTGCTTGTTTAACTAGTTTAAATATTGAATTTGAACAAGTGATTGAAGCTATTCAGCAATGTCATGCAGTTGATGGCCGAATGGAAATGATTAGCAAGCCAAACCATAGCTTAGTGGTGATTGATTTTGCTCATACGCCTGATGCATTAAAACAAGCGCTTAGCTCTTTAACCGAGCATGTTTCAACAGAASGTGAGCTGTGGTGTGTATTCGGTTGTGGTGGCGATCGCGATACCGGTAAACGTGCACTGATGGGCGAAATAGCCGAGCAGTTGGCAACTCAAGTAGTGATTACTAATGATAATCCTCGAACTGAAAGCCCTGAGCTGATTGTTAATAACATTCTTAGTGGAATAAAAATACCTGAAAATGTAACCATTATTGAAGATCGTAAGTTAGCAATTACTTATGCACTTAGCCAATCAAAAGCAGAAGATATTATATTGATTGCCGGCAAAGGCCATGAGCAATATCAAGATATATCAAATGTGAAAACGCCTTTTAGTGACCATGCTGTCGTGCATGACTATTTCAATGCTGCAAATGATGCTTCACTATTAACAACAGGAGAGACGGCATGAGCATGCAATTATCTCTGGTAACAATAGCTGAAGTTTTAGGCTGTGAACTTCCTAGTGGAGCAGATAATGTCACCATTAAGGGTGCGGTTATCGATAGTCGCCAAATAGAAACGGCTAATTTATTTATTGCCTTAAAAGGCGAGCGTGTTGATGGCCATGATTATATCGAAACGGCCCGACTTGCAGGTGCATTTGCAGCTTTAGTGTCTGTTAAACAAGATGATGAATTAGCTCAGCTGGTGGTTGAAGAYGTAGCTAAAGCATTTGCACAATTRACWACYTAYTGGCGTCAGCAATGTACSGCTAAATTTATTGCKGTAACAGGYAGYAATGGCAAAACAACYGTAAAAGAAATGYTWGCGAGTATTTTGRCTCAATGCGGYTCWGTKATTGCCACYAAAGGYAATCTYAATAATGAGTTAGGYGTGCCATTAACCTTRGCTAGAGTGGRTGCYGATACGGATTATGCTGTTATTGAAATGGGYGCWAGYCGTGCMGGTGATATTGAAACGTTAGTCGCCATRGCTAAGCCRGAYATTTCKATTATTAATAATGTTGCTGCAGCTCAYCTTGAAGGYTTTAATAATATASAAGGCGTGGCCAAGGCCAAGGCTGAGATATTTGAAGGRCTGTCTGAGCAAGGCATAGGCGTGATTAATRCTGATATGGACTTTGTYGAACAATGGCAGCAGATTTTAGCAGATAAACRCAGYGTGACYTTTGCACTAGAAAATGATGCWGATATTCGYGCTGATGATATTCAATTAKCCGGYGATTCAAGTCACTTTATGGTGAAAYTAAAYGATGARTTTCACTATATMAATTTACCGYTATTAGGYTTRCACAATGTGGCTAATGCTTTGGCTGCTATTGCRATTACTCATGCYTTATCTATTCCTRCTGAGGCGATAGTKAAAGGTTTAGCTGCAATGCAATCMGTACCRCATCGTYTGCAATTAAGAGCRGGAWTSAATGRTTCACAATTRATTGATGATAGTTATAACGCYAATCCWGGSTCTTATAAACAAGCCTTATTAAGCCTSGCWCCKTATCAAGGYCRMCATTGGTTGGTATTAGGTGATTTRGGTGARTTAGGTYCAGAAAGTAAASASKTACACCATCAAATGGGATTGGATGCCAAGGAATCGGGTATYGAYMGSTTATGGACGCTAGGCAGTGAAAGTAAACTSGCTGCAGAYGCRTTTGGTAKYGGTGCTCAGCACTTTGAAGAYCGTGAATCMTTACAAGCACAGTTAAGCGCTAGTTTATCCAGCGATGTGACKTGCTTAATTAAAGGTTCGCGWTTTATGAAATTAGATTTGTTAGCKGAYGCGCTARCACGATTAGGAGAMGGCTAATGTTATTAGAACTTAGCGARTATTTAAGCCAATTCCATAGTGGTTTTARTGTATTTCAATAYCTTACTTTAAGAGCGATCTTAGGGGTTATTACTGCACTKGGRATTGCCTTGATTGTCGGYCCWACTATGATTCGTCATTTGAATTTTAAACAGGTTGGTCAGGTAATTCGTGATGATGGCCCTGAGTCTCATCTAAGCAAAGCGGGCACACCAACCATGGGTGGTGCTTTGATTTTAGTTGCGATTTCAATCAGTACATTATTATGGGCAGATTTGAGTAACCGTTATATTTGGGTGGTTTTAGCGGTCACAATCCTATTCGGTATTATTGGTTTTGTAGATGATTTCATTAAATTAGTACGCCAAGATCCTAAAGGTTTAATTAGCCGTTATAAATATTTCTGGCAATCAGTCGGGGGTATAGGTGCGGCTGTTTTTCTATATCAAACAGCAGTAGTACCCGCTGAAACAGAGCTACTTATTCCTTTTGTGAAAGATGTAATTATCCCGATGGGTGCTTGGTATATGGTGCTGACCTATTTCGTTATTGTGGGTACCAGTAATGCGGTGAATTTAACCGATGGCCTCGATGGTTTAGCTATTATGCCAACGGTAATGGTCGCGGCGGCATTAGGTTTGTTTAGTTATATTACTGGCCATGCTGGTTTTGCAGAATATCTATCGATTCCCTTTATCCCTAATGCCGGTGAACTCACTGTTTTCTGTGCAGCGATGGTGGGTGCCGGCTTAGGCTTCCTTTGGTTTAACACGTATCCTGCTCAAGTTTTCATGGGAGATATTGGCGCCCTAGCATTAGGTGCTGCTTTGGGTACGGTTGCCGTGTTAGTGAGACAAGAATTAGTGTTACTCATTATGGGGGGCGTGTTTGTTATTGAAACATTATCTGTAGTGATTCAAGTTGCTTCATATAAATTACGCGGCAAGCGTGTATTCCTTATGGCTCCTATTCATCATCACTATGAATTAAAAGGTTGGCCTGAGCCTCGTATTATCGTGCGTGCGTGGATCATCACCGTGTTCTTAGTGTTGGTTGGTTTAGCGAGTCTTAAAATACGATGAATCAAGCTTCTCAACACGCTGAACAAGCACATTCAATTCTGATTATTGGCTTAGGCCAAACAGGATTGTCATGTGCTCGTTTTCTTGTTGCCCAAGGTTTTGATGTCGCTATCATGGATACACGTGATGACGCGCCGTGTTTGTCATTATTACAAGAAGAAATGCCGGAAGTCTTAGTTAAAATGGGCGGCTTAGATAGTCAATGGATGCAGCAAGCAGACATGATTGTATTGAGTCCTGGGATTGATCCTCGTTTGCCTGAAATTGTAGCGGCGAAACAAGCTGGCGTTGAATTAATCGGTGATATTGAATTATTCGCTCGTTATGCGGATGCACCGATTGTGGCGATTACTGGTTCAAATGGTAAAAGTACGGTGACTACTCTATTAGCTGATATGGCGGTTGAGTCGGGGAAAGTGGTTAAAGTTGGCGGTAATTTAGGCATACCCGCCTTAGCATTACTGACCGAAGAAAAACCAGATTTCTATATTGTTGAGCTTTCTAGTTTCCAATTGGAAACAGTTAAATCAATGAATGCATTTGTCTCAACGGTATTAAATATTAGTCCTGATCACTTGGACCGTTATGATAACGAACAAGCTTATCAAAATGCTAAAGCCACTATTTATAACGGCGATGGCGTGATGGTGTTAAATAGTGATGATGCTAATGTTATCAGTTTGTTCCAAGAAGGCCGTAATCACATTCGTTTTGGCCTACAACAAAGCGATGGAGTGAATTTTGGTTTAATTGAACAAGAGGGTGAACAATACCTTGCTGAAGGCTCGCAGCCTTTACTTGCAGTAAGTAAATTAAAGATTAAAGGTACTCATAATAGTGCTAATGCATTAGCTGCATTAGCATTAGGTTCGGCTATGGGCTTAGAAATGAGTGCCATGCTATCCACATTACAAACCTATATCGGCTTGCCACACCGCTGCCGTTTGGTGGCGAGTAATGATGATATTGCTTGGTTTAACGATTCGAAAGCGACCAATGTGGGTGCGTGTATTGCGGCTATTGAAGGTTTAGCTGATAGTGGCAAGATAATATTAATTGCCGGTGGCGTAGCCAAAGATCAAGATTTCTCACCTTTAACTGCAATTCTAAAATCACATGTACGGGATATGATTGTATTTGGACAAGATGCTGGTTTATTGGCTGATATTTGTCCGAAGACTATTGCTCTACATCGAGTAGACACATTACAGCAGGCGGTGAACAAAGCGTTTGATTTAGCAGTGTCAGGTAACAATGTATTATTATCTCCAGCCTGTGCAAGTTTTGATATGTTCAGTGGTTATGCTCAACGTGGCGATGAATTTGAACGCTGTGTACAGGAGCTTATTAATGAGTAATCCTGCCATACAATTTGATCGTAATTTGATGCTAATTGTCATGACTATTTTAGCTTTAGGTCTAGTTATGGTCGGGTCTGCATCGATTAATAATGCGGCTGATAAATTAGGTCAACCTTTCTTTTATTTCAATCGGCAAGTTATTTTTGCAGTTATTGGCATTATGATCGCGTGGACAATATCGTCAATACGTTTATCGGTTTGGCAGCAGAATGCACCTGCACTACTTATGATTGGAGTAATACTACTGATTTTGGTGTTGATTCCTGGAATTGGTCGTGAAGTTAATGGTAGTAAACGTTGGTTGCCATTAGGCCCCGTCAATGTACAAGTAGCTGAGATTATTAAATTAACCGCTATTATTTATATTGCTGATTACTTGCAACGTCACCGAGGTCAGTTGAAAGGCTCATTTTTCAAAATATTTGCACCGCTAGTATTGATTGCTGTGGCTGCAGGCTTATTGATTGTGCAGCCTGATTTAGGTTCTGTTGTGGTTATTTTATCAACCGTATTGACCATGTTGTTTTTAGGTGGCGCACGTTTAGATGTCTTTGCTGTATTAACTGGTTTTGTGGCCATTATCTTTACCGCAGCTGTTTATTTAGCACCGTATCGAATGCTTAGAATGCAAAGCTTTATGGATCCATGGGCGGATCAATTTGGCAGTGGTTTTCAATTAACCCAAGCATTGATTGCATTTGGCCGAGGCGATTGGTTTGGTGTTGGTTTGGGTAGCAGTATGCAAAAGCTAGCGTATTTACCTGAGGCACATACTGATTTCTTATATTCTATTTTAGCTGAAGAGTTAGGTTTGGTCGGCGCATTGAGTGTATTGCTTTTATTCAGCTTATTTATTTGGAAAGCACTCAAAATTGGCCGTGCAGCTGAACTAGCTGGGCAAGTGTTTGCAGCTCAACTGGCTTATGGTATCGGTGTTTGGTTAGGCCTCCAGGCCTGCGTCAATATGGGTGTGAATATGGGCGCCTTACCGACTAAAGGGCTGACATTACCATTAATGAGTTACGGCGGTAGTAGCTTAGTCATTGCCTGTGTTGCCATCGCTTTATTAGTGCGCGTCGATCTTGAAACACGTTACCCTGAAAAAGCAGCTGCGAGGGTTAAACGATGACTACTCGAATTTTGATAATGGCTGGCGGCACGGGTGGGCATGTTTTTCCTGCACTTGCAGTGGCTGAAGAGTTACGCGCACAGAATGTGGAAGTACAATGGATGGGAACGGCAAGGGGCATTGAAGCTAAGCTGGTTCCTGAAGCAGGTATTCCACTAAATAATATTAGCGTGCAAGGTTTGCGAGGCAATGGTGCTTTGGGTTGGTTATTAGCGCCTTTCAAAGTAGCCAAAGCTATTTTTGAAGCAATGAGTGTGATCCGTAGATTTAAACCTGATGCAGTATTAGGCCTAGGTGGTTTTGCATCCGGCCCTGGTGGTATTGCTGCTAAATTAATGGGCAAACCATTAATTATTCACGAGCAAAATGCGATTCCAGGATTAACCAACCGTACATTAGCACGCGTTGCCAACGCCGTATTAGAAGGCTTCCCTAATAGCTTTAAATCATCAGCCAAAGTTCAATGGTTGGGCAATCCAGTTCGCGCCAGCATTGAAAGTATGGCTACACCAACGCAACGCTTTGATACTCATAGTGGTGATATCCGAGTATTAGTACTAGGTGGAAGCTTAGGCGCTAAATCATTAAATACCTTATTACCGCAAGCATTTGCAGCCATTGACCAACCGTTGTTAATTAAACATCAGTGTGGTGTTAGGCATAGTGATGACTGCCAGAAAAATTATAACGATGCGGCTGTTGATGTCGAAGTTATGTCATTTATTGATGATATGGCAGCCGTTTATGCATGGGCCGATTTAGTTATTTGCCGAGCAGGGGCGTTAACTATTGCTGAATTATCGGCAGCAGGCGTGGGCTCATTATTAGTGCCTTATCCTTATGCGGTTGATGACCATCAACGTTATAACGCTGCGGCCTTAGTTGAAGCGGGCGCTGCTAAATTATTAATTGAGAAAGATTTAACTGTGGATATATTGAAGCAAGAAATAGAAGCAGTAGTGGCTAACCGAAGTAACTTATTAGCCATGGCTAATAATGCCCGTAGCTTAGCTAAAGACGGAACAGCAAAACAGATCGCAGCAATTTGCTTGGAGTTAGCGCATGCATAAATTAACCTCAGCCATGCAAAGCCGCGTTAAACACATTCATTTCATCGGTATCGGTGGGGTTGGAATGGGCGGCATAGCCGAAGTATTAATTAACCTTGGTTATCAAGTTTCAGGTTCTGATCTGGCTAATAATGGATTAATTGAACATTTACGTGAACTCGGTGCCACGGTAATGATTGGTCATAGTGCTGATTATCTTACCGGTGCGGATGTAGTGGTGGTGACTACTGCCGTATCCGATGACAATATTGAGCTTGTCGCTGCAAAAGAACGTCGGATCCCAATTGTGCCCCGTGCTGAAATGTTAGCCGAGCTAATGCGATTTAGCTATGGTATCGCTATTGCCGGAACCCACGGTAAAACGACCACAACCAGTTTAGTGGCAGCCATATTAAGCGAAGGTGATCTCGATCCTACTTTTGTTATTGGTGGTCGCTTAAATAGTGCGGGTAGTAATGCTAAATTAGGTTCAGGTCGTTATTTAGTAGCTGAAGCTGATGAAAGTGATGCATCATTTTTATTCTTACAGCCGATGATTTCGGTGGTGACTAATATTGATGAAGATCATATGGCCACTTATGACAATGATTTTGAAAAACTAAAATCTACCTTTGTTGAGTTTCTGCATCATCTGCCCTTTTATGGTTTGGCGGTTATGTGCATTGATGACCCTGTGGTACGTGAGTTATTAACCGATGTTATTCGTCCTGTGCTCACTTATGGAACGGATGAGCAAGCCGACTTCCAGATTATTAATCTAAGTCAAAAGCAAGGTCAAAGTCACTTTAGTATTATAGATAAAAAAGCCAATCATACGTTTGATATCAGTTTGAATATGCCAGGCTTACATAATGTACTTAATGCTACTGCTGCACTGGCTATTGCACGTAATTTAGATGTGTCGGTTGAGGCCTGTCAACGTGCGTTATCTGAGTTTTCGGGTGTTAATCGTCGTTTTAATATCTCTGACAATGTAGCGATAGATAATGGTCAGATCACCTTGGTTGATGATTATGGTCATCACCCAACAGAGATTACTGCCACGGTTAAAGCCATTCGAGATGGTTGGCCTGATAATCGTTTAGTGGTGGTATTCCAACCTCACCGTTATACCCGAACACGTGATTTGTTTGAAGACTTTGCACACGTTCTATCATCCGTTGATGTATTGGTGGTGATGGAAGTATATCCAGCAGGGGAAAGCAAAATTTCAGGTGCTGATGCAAAAAGCTTATGCCGAGCCATTCGTCTACGTGGGCAGGTTGAACCTATTTTTGCAGAAAACCAACAAGATTTATTTCATATTCTGCCGGGTATTGTCAACGATGGCGATATTGTATTGACCTTAGGGGCCGGAGATATTGGTCGTATGGCTAGTGAACTTCCTAAACATTTAGGGGGCAAGCTCTGATGATTATGAGATTAGACACATTTGCAGGTGAATTAAAGTGTAATGAGCCTTTAGCTAAACATACATCATGGCGTGTAGGTGGAATTGCCCAGCAATTATATCGCCCTGCAAGTATTGAAGATTTGGCCGGTTTCTTGACTCAACTTCCTGAAGATGAGCCGGTTTTATGGCTCGGTTTAGGCAGTAATTTATTAGTGCGTGATGGCGGTTTTGCCGGTACGGTTATCTCAACCTCGGGTACCCTAAAAGAATTTGAATTTAATGGCCAGGAGTTAATGGTTGAAGTAGGTGTTCACTGTGGTAAGTTAGCCCGTCGAATTGCTAAAGAAGGCTTAACAGGTGGTGCATTCCTTGCGGGTATTCCTGGGACTATAGGTGGCGCATTAGCTATGAATGCGGGAGCACACAAAAGTGACACATGGTCATTAGTTAAAGAAGTGACCACCATTGATCGTTCGGGTACTTTACGCACGCGACCTACTAGTGATTTTACTGTTGGCTATCGTCATGTAGTGGTGCCTAACGGTGAATGGTTTGTTTCAGCCACATTGAGTTTTGAACAGGGTGATGCGGCAGAGGAAGCGTTACAAATTAAATCATTATTAAAACGCCGGAATGAGACTCAACCTACTACACAGCCTTGTGCTGGATCAGTTTTTAGAAATCCACAAGGTGATTTTGCTGGCCGATTAATTGAGCAGGGCGGTTTTAAAGGGCTAAAAGTGGGGGGTGCCAGCGTATCTGAAAAGCATGCTAACTTTATTGTTAATGATGGCTCTGCCACGGCAAGTGATATTGAAGCGCTCATTTTATTGTTACAACAGAAAGTAGAATTGAAGTATGGCCTTAAATTAATCCCTGAAGTTCATATTATTGGTGAAGTGGCATGATGACTATTCACCATGCTGCTGACTTTGGCCGTGTTGCTGTATTAATGGGCGGCCGCTCAGCTGAACGTGAGATTTCATTAAAAAGTGGTCAAGCTGTGCTCGATGGGCTGATTAGTTTAGGTGTGGATGCTCATAAAATTGATGTCGATCGCTATGTAGCCCAGCAATTAGAGCAAGGTGACTTTGCTCGTGCATTTATTATTTTACATGGCCGTGGTGGTGAAGATGGTGAGATTCAAGGCTTACTAAATACCTTAGAGATTCCATTCACAGGCAGTGATATCACCGGTGCGGTGTTATCAATGAATAAGCTGTTGAGTAAACAAGTGTGGATCCAGCATGGGCTGCCGACAGCAGAATTTGCCACGGTAACATCGGCAACAGATGCCAATGCACTCGTGCAGTCATTATCTCTTCCTTTGATTATTAAGCCTGTCAACGAAGGCTCAAGTATTGGCATGAGCAAAGTGCAGTCAGTTGATGAGCTTGCTGCCGCGATTACATTAGCGACAGAGTTTGATGCTGAAGTCATTGCTGAACGGTGGATTGAGGGTGAAGAATATACCGTAGCGATTGTCAATGGTAAGGCTTTGCCTACTATACAACTGAAAACACCGAATGAATTCTATGATTTTGAAGCTAAATATCAATCTAATACTACGCAATACTTATGTCCTTGTGGTCTAAGTGAGCAGATAGAGTCGCAACTACAAGCATTAGCTGTAAACGCTTTTAATGTATTACGAATGAAAGGCTGGGGACGCATTGATTTTATGCGTGATCAAGCCGGTGAGTTTTACTTACTAGAAGCCAATAGTATTCCTGGAATGACCGATCATAGTTTGGTGCCGATGGCAGCAAAGCAGGCGGGCCTAGATTTCAATCAGTTAGTTTGGCAAATATTAGCAGGCAGTATGGTGGAGGTTAACAATGGTTAAACCACGCCGTAGTCGAGGAGCAACACGGACGCAGAAAACAGTTCGAAAACCACGTGCAGCCATCGCATGGCAGCCGGTATTTCGTACATTATTTTTCATGTCATTGATGGTGATGCTGGCCGGCGCGGTGTATTGGCTGCAAAAAGATGAAAGTTTACCGATATTACACGTGTCAGTAGATGGCAAGTTTGAACATGCTAATAAGCAGGCATTGATAAATGCGGTAACCCCGTATGTGACGGGTAATTTCCTCAATGTCAATGTAGCTAAATTAAGAGAGGCCGGTGAAGCGCTGCCATGGGTGAAGTCAGTACAGGTAAGGCGTCGCTGGCCTGATAGCCTGCATTTGATTGTGGATGAACAAACTGCGGTCGCTCAGTGGGGTGATACCGCCTTAGTGAATGCGAAAGGAGAGTTGTTTTCTCCTGCAAAAAATAGTTTTCCTCAGGGTTTAACTAGACTGCAAGGGCCAGAAGGAAGTGGTGAAGTGCTCACTCAATATTATATGAGTGCAAGCAAGAAATTTAATAATTTGGGATTGAATATTATTCATCTCGAAATGGATGAACGACGTGCATGGACTGTGCATTTTAAGAATGGAATCAAGTTAATGTTAGGGCGAGCAAATAATAAGCAACGCATGGAGCGGTTTGTAACGATATATATGGCAAATTTGAAGCAATTTGAAGCACGGATAAAGACAGTGGATATGCGTTATACCAATGGTTTATCAGTAGTGTGGAAGTCAGGATTAAAACCTGAATTTAATGGGGCAGCATAATGTCAAAAAGAAATGAAAGAGAATTAATTGTTGGCCTAGATATTGGCACCTCCAAGGTGGTGGCCATTGTGGCTGCACCTAATTTGGATGCCGGCCCTAAAGATAACGCTCTCGATATTATAGGCATCGGCTCTCATCCTTCACGAGGAATGAAAAAAGGGGTTGTGGTTAATATTGAGTCAACAGTGCAATCGATTCAACGTGCGGTGGAAGAGGCTGAGTTGATGGCAGGGTGCCAAATTCATTCTGTTTATGTCGGTATCGCTGGCAGCCATATTCGAAGTTTAAATTCACATGGTACGGTGGCTATTCGAGATAAAGAAGTAATGGCCAACGATGTTGAGCGGGTACTTGATGCGGCTAAAGCGGTACATTTTCCTGGAGATCAACAGTTACTTCATGTGTTAGCTCAAGAATATATTATCGATAATCAAGAAGGGATTCGTGAGCCTATTGGTATGTCGGGTGTCAGGCTTGAGGCCAAAGTACATTTAATTACCGGCGCTGTTAGTGCCGCTCAAAATATTACTAAATGTATTGAGCGCTGTGGCTTAAGTGTCGATGGCATTATTTTGGAGCAAATAGCCTCAAGTTATTCGGTGTTAGAAGCCGATGAAAAAGACTTAGGTGTTTGTCTGGTCGATATAGGCGGAGGCACAACTGATATTGCCGTATTTATTGATGGTGCAATTCGTCATAGTGCGGTGATTCCTATTGCAGGCGATCAAGTTACTAACGATATTGCTGTGGCTCTGAGAACACCTACGCAATATGCCGATGAGATTAAAATTAAATATGCTTGCGCGCTGACTCAATTAGCACGGGAAGATGAAACGATTGAAGTACCTAGTGTGGGTGAACGACCGCCAAGACAATTAGCTAGACAAACATTAGCTGAGGTGGTTGAACCGCGCTACGAAGAGTTGTTAATGCTGGTACAAGCAGAATTAAGACGTAGTGGGTTTGAAGAAATGTTAGCAGCAGGGATTGTGTTAACCGGGGGAAGCTCAAAAATGGAAGGAGTGGTCGAGTTAGCTGAAGAAGTCTTCCACTTACCTGTCAGATTGGGCCTGCCTCAACATGTAGGAGGCCTAGTGGATGTGGTTAGAAACCCTATTCATGCGACGGGTGTAGGCTTGTTACTTTTTGGTAATGAGAGTGAGTTAACGGGGCAAGAAACTGACAAAAAATCAGGCAGCGAGTTTTCAAGCATATTAACGCGGATGAAAAGTTGGTTTCAAGGCAATTTCTAACAGATAAAACTAAGTATAAATGATAGAATAACAGGTTAATTAGGGAGAGAATAAAATGACATTTGAGTTAATTGATACCTATACAGAAAATGCAGTAATTAAAGTCATCGGCGTAGGTGGCGGTGGCGGTAATGCACTAGAGCATATGGTTGCGAATGAAATCGAAGGAGTTGATTTTATTTGTGTGAATACGGATGCCCAAGCATTACGTAAAAGTTCAGCTACTACACAGTTGCAATTAGGTACTGAAATTACAAAAGGCCTCGGTGCTGGAGCGAATCCAGATGTAGGTCGCCAATCAGCATTAGAAGATCGTGAACGCATTATGGACGTGATCAAAGGTGCTGATATGATCTTTATTACTGCGGGAATGGGTGGTGGTACTGGAACCGGTGCTGCGCCAGTGGTTGCGCAAGTGGCGAAAGAAATGGGCATATTAACGGTTGCTGTTGTGACTAAGCCATTTCCATTCGAAGGCGGTAAACGATTAAAAATAGCGGAGGCTGGTCTAGCTGAATTAAGTCAGCACGTTGATTCGTTAATTACCATTCCGAATGAAAAGCTTCTCGCGGTATTAGGTCGTGATATGACATTATTRANTGCTTTYMAAGCRGCAAAYGATGTKTTRTTGGGMGCKGTWCARGGWATYGCTGAKYTRATYAYYCGWSMAGGWATGATTAACGTCGATTTCGCTGATGTACGTACCGTTATGTCTGAAATGGGTATGGCAATGATGGGTACAGGTCGCGCTTCAGGTGAGAATAGAGCAAAAGAAGCCGCTAAACTTGCCGTATCAAGTCCTCTTTTAGAAGATGTTGATTTATCTGGTGCACGAGGCGTATTGGTTAATATTACCGGTGGTTTAGATTTAAGCATTGGTGAGTTTTCTGATGTCGGTGACATGATTAAAGAGTTCGCCTCTCCAGAAGCAACTGTTGTGGTAGGTACCGTTATTGATCCTGAAATGACCGATGAAATTCGTGTTACTGTTGTGGCGACAGGCTTAGGTGCTGAACCTATTTTGCGCGAACTTCCTGTTAATGGTACCGCAGAAAAACCTCAAATCGAAATTGTGAAGAAAGCGGCAGATGTCAATTACGACATTCCAACAATTAAACGAAATGAGGTTCAACAACAAACTAAGCATGATGCCAATGGTGATGTAAATATGGATTATTTAGATATTCCTGCATTTTTACGTCGACAAGCCGATTAAACAGTGCTAGAAAAAAATAGCCTTGCTGTGATACTATACTTCGTTACTTAAGATTTTTATAAAAGGGGATGGCTCTGTGATTAAACAAAGAACATTGAAAAATGTGATTCGTGCCACAGGTGTTGGTTTGCATAGTGGAGATACGGTGTATCTGACATTGAGACCGGCTGCGCCTAATACTGGAATTATCTTTCGACGAGTTGATCTTGATCCTGTAGTTGAAATTGAAGCTAAAGCTGAAAATGTAGGTGAAACGGCATTATCAACTACCTTAGTACAGCATGGGCAAAAAATATCAACGGTTGAACATCTATTATCTGCATTTGCAGGCTTAGGTATTGATAACGCTTATATTGACCTTAATGCATCTGAAGTACCTATTATGGACGGAAGTGCGGGGCCTTTTGTTTTCTTGATTCAATCAGCGGGCATCGAAGAGCAAGCTGTTGCTAAGCAATTTATTCGCATCAAAAAAACAGTACTGCTCGAAGATGGCGATAAGTGGGCAAAATTTGAACCGTTTGAAGGCTTTAGAGTTTCATTCGAGATTGACTTTGCTCATCCTGCTTTTAAGGGGAAACCCCAACAAGTAGATGTTGATTTTTCTTCAACGTCTTTTGTTCGCGAAGTCAGTCGCGCTCGTACTTTTGGTTTTCTAAAAGATATTGAGAAATTACGTGAAAATAATTTAGCACTGGGCGGTAGTTTGGACAATGCTATTGTCGTTGATGATTATCGTGTAGTGAATGAAGATGGACTTCGTTACGAGGATGAGTTTGTTCGTCATAAAGTATTAGATGCCATCGGTGACCTTTATTTATTAGGTTATAGCCTAATTGGAGCCTTTAACGGTTATAAATCTGGTCATGAAGTCAATAATAAATTATTGCGTAAATTATTAGCACAACCGGATGCATGGGAATTAGTTAGTTTTGAAGAGGAAGCAGATTCACCTATTTCTTTTCTTCGCCCAGCAGCATCAGTGGTTACTGAGTAGAACGACGTTTAGCTAAGCGCTCTAACGCAGATTTTAAAGGCCCATCTTCAATATTATCAGCTGTTTGCTGTAAGGATTTGGCTGCATCATTTGATAAGGATATTGGGGATGGCTTTGGTGTATTTGAAAGTATGAATTTAGGACGCACTTTTACTTCAAGTTTATTAACGATTTGAGGTAAATGTGGAGACAAGGAGTTGCAAATAACATGGGACTGAAAACGAAGTAAGCTAGCATAACTAGCATTGTCAGTATGAATTACCAAAGTATTTTCACTAATATTGGCAAGGTGACAATGTGCTGAAAACTGTGGAGGCATGACGTTCTGTAAAATATAGTTCAGTTTATTGAGCTGTTGGGCACGTTTAGCCAGTGTGTTGATAACACTGTTTTTTGTGCAAACTAAGCTAATTCGTTTCGGTTTGTGTTTCATAACTAATACTTGTTTGGTGGGAAATAGTCACAATGCAAATAATCATTATACCGTCGGATAATTCGACTCATAAATATTGGCAGCTCACACGTAATCATCTCTATTTATTTTTAGCTGTTATCGCGGCCATGATGGTAGCGATTGTTTGGGGTTTAAATAAAGCTGCAGCGCAATATCAGTCTGTAGCAGAAGTTGTTCCCAGTGCTACTGTTATTACTGTTGAGGTCGCAGAAACTGCTTCTGAGCAGCAGCTACAAGATTATTATGCACAACGCCTCGGTCATCTACAAGCAGAATCAATCAGATTAAAAGCACTTACTGAAAAATTAGCTAACATGGCAGGTATTAGCCTGGATGTATTTGTACTRGATGAAAAGCCTGCACAAGGTGGTATTGAGTCCCAAGGAGAAAGTATTTCGTCTTCTAATCTTAAGCAGCAACTAAGCTCGCTCGATTCACACTTTAAATTACAAGACACTATTCTCTCACAGTTACAACGCTTTTATATTACTGATGAACATATGAAATCAGCCATTCCACAAGGCTTACCTTCAAAAGAAGGGTGGATTTCATCTTATTATGGTTATCGAATTGATCCCTTCAATGGTAAGAAAGTCTTTCATCATGGTTTAGATATTGCTGGCAAGTCAGGCAGTGAAGTGCTTGCCGTCGCCGATGGAATTATCAGTTGGACAGGGAAGAAAACAGGTTATGGTCAGTTAATAGAGATTGATCATGGCAATGGTTACCTCACTCGCTATGCTCATAACAAATCACTTATTGTTAAAGTGGGTGACCGAGTCAAGAAAAAACAGCCCATTGCTTTAATGGGATCAACAGGCCGTTCAACAGGACCTCATGTCCATTATGAAGTGTTATTAGATGGCAAAATGATCAACCCGAAGAACTTTGTCTCAGGCTAATGGTTGATTTATCAATAACAGTCCCCACCTGATAAAATAGACTTTAGACCTAGCCGCATTAGCGCGTTATAATCATGCGCTTGAAATTAACCGTTCTTGGACGAAACTCCGCAACATATACAGGTAGTAACACGTAATGGTAAGCAAGTTATTCAGTAAAATATTTGGTAGTCGAAATGATCGCGTACTCAAGCTGTTACGCAAACAAGTAGCATTAATTTCAGACTTAGAGTCTGACATAAGTAAGTTAGATGATGCAGGCTTAAAAGCTAAAACTGAATTGTTTCGTCAGCGCTTAGCTGATGGTGAAACCTTAGACGACATTCTTCCCGAAGTATTTGCGGTAGTACGAGAAGCCAGCCAACGTGTATTAGGTATGCGCCATTTCGATGTGCAACTAATTGGTGGTATCGTCCTAAACGAGGGCAAAATTGCTGAGATGCGAACCGGTGAAGGTAAAACACTGGTGGCAACCCTGTCTATTTACCTTAATGCTTTAGAAGGTAAAGGGGTTCACTTAATTACAGTGAATGACTACCTTGCTCAACGTGATGCGGACACAATGGGTAAGCTTTACAATTTTCTAGGTATGACAACTGGTGTTATCACTTCAGGTATTGCTCCTGAACAACGTCGTGAAGCGTATGCCTGTGATATTACTTACGGTACTAATAACGAATTTGGTTTCGATTACTTACGTGACAATATGGCTTTCTCGCTAGAAGAGAAAGTCCAACGTAAATTAAATTATGCCGTTATCGATGAAGTCGATTCTATTTTGATCGATGAAGCGAGAACACCATTAATTATTTCAGGTCCAGCCGAAGATAGTTCTGAGCTGTATCAGCGAATTGATAAGTTAATCCCTAATTTAACCAAGCAAATTGGTGAAGAAGAAGAAATTGAAACTGAAGGTGATTACACGGTTGATGAAAAAACTAAACAGGTTCACTTCACTGAATTAGGTCATGAAAAAATTGAAGAACTACTTATCGCGGATGGTTTATTAGAAGCAGATGCTAGCTTATATAGTGCTGCTAACATTAGTTTAATGCATCATGTTACGGCGGCTTTACGTGCCCATGTATTATTCCAACGTGATGTTGATTATATTGTTCAAAATAATGAAGTAGTCATTGTTGATGAATTTACAGGCCGTACCATGCCTGGACGTCGTTGGTCAGAAGGTCTGCATCAAGCCGTTGAAGCTAAAGAAGGCGCTAAAATTCAAAATGAGAATCAAACTCTAGCATCGATTACCTTCCAGAATTATTTCCGTCTGTATGAAAAACTATCAGGTATGACGGGAACGGCTGATACCGAAGCATTTGAATTACAATCAATCTACGGTCTAGAAGTTATTGTTATCCCTACTCATAGAGATATGAAACGGACAGATTTTGCTGATCAAATTTACCTTACCACTGCAGAGAAATACAATGCAATTGTGGTTGATATTCAGCAGTGTATTGAAAGGCAGCAACCTGTATTAGTCGGTACAGCATCAATTGAAAGCTCAGAATATTTACATGATTTATTAGTTAAAGCCAAAATACCGCATGAAGTTTTGAATGCAAAACAACATGAAAGAGAAGCCATTATCATTGCTCAAGCGGGTAATGTCGGTTCAGTGACTATTGCGACTAATATGGCGGGTCGTGGTACTGATATTGTATTAGGCGGAAACCTTGAAGTTGAATTGGAAGCCTTAGGCGAACAAGCAACAGATGCAGATAAAGAAAAACTAACTCAAGCATGGCAGTTACGTCATGATGCAGTATTAGCCGCCGGTGGATTGCACATTGTGGGTACCGAGCGTCATGAATCTCGCCGAGTTGATAACCAACTCCGCGGCCGTGCTGCTCGTCAAGGTGATGCCGGAGCAAGCCGCTTCTATTTATCGCTTGAAGATAATTTAATGCGTATCTTCGCTTCTGAGCGTATGTCTGGCCTAATGAAAAAACTAGGCATGGAAGAAGGTGAAGCGATTGAGCATCCTTGGGTGTCACGTGCGATTGAAAATGCACAACGTAAAGTTGAAGGGCATAACTTTGATATTCGTAAGCAATTGCTTGAATATGATGATGTCGCCAATGATCAGCGTAAAGTTATTTACGAGCAACGTGATGAGTTGATGGCTACAGACGATATGTCGGCGGCTATCATTGATATGCGTGAGTCTGTTTTAGAAGCTGCAATTAGTAATCATATTCCACCTAATAGTATTGATGAGCAGTGGAATATTTCAGGTCTTGAAGATGCCTTGCGTGATGACTTTTCTTTAAACTTAACTATCTCTGAATGGTTAGAGCAAGAAAGTTCATTAGATGAGGATGCTTTACGTCAACGTATTATCGAATTGGCTGAAGCAGATTGCCAAGCAAAAGAAGCCGAAGTGACCAGTGAGTTAATGCGTAACTTTGAAAAAGCAGTGATGTTACAAACATTAGATGGCCAATGGAAAGAGCATTTGGCCCAAATGGATTATCTACGTCAGGGTATTAACTTACGTGGTTATGCCCAAAAAGATCCCAAACAAGAATTTAAACGTGAAGCATTTAATATGTTCACTGGCATGCTCGAAAATATTAAACATGAAATTATTTCATTGATCTCACGGGTGCAAGTACGAGCACCTGAAGATGTTGAAGCGGTTGAAGAGCAACGTCGTCAAGCAGCTGAAACGGAAGTGGAATACCAACACGGTAATGCTGAAACAATGGGCGACGATGAAGAGCAACTGCCTTCATCACAACAACCTATGACACGTGATGGTAAAAAAGTAGGCCGTAATGATCCTTGCCCATGTGGTTCAGGTAAGAAGTTTAAAAGCTGTCATGGCGCCTTAACTTAAATGGCCGTTAAATTATCAGCACCGACTAAGACTGAATTATTAGCTGTTGCGGGTATAGAGCTAGGTATTGCCAGTGCAGGAATAAAAACAGAAAACCATCCTGATCTGGTGTTAATTAAGTTAATTGACGGTTCAACGTGCTCTGCTGTTTATACGCAGAATGTGTTTTGTGCGGCCCCTGTTATTGTGGCTAAACAGCATCAAGCTGCTGCGTCAGTTCAATATTTATTAATCAATTCAGGCAATGCCAATGCGGGTACGGGCGAGCAAGGTTTAAACGCTGCTCTAGCGTGTTGTCAGGCGGTGGCAGAGAGTGCAGCTGTTGAATCAAACACTGTATTGCCTTTTTCAACCGGAGTGATTGGTCAACAATTGCCCGTTGAAAAAATGGCCGCAGCTATTCCTGCAGCTTATGCTAATTTAGCCAGTGATCAATGGTTTGAAGCTGCTCATGGCATTATGACGACAGATACTTTAGCTAAAGGTCTATCTAAGCAGATTGAGATTGATGGTCAGTTAATCACGGTAACGGGTATAGCTAAAGGTTCGGGCATGATCCGACCTGATATGGCTACCATGTTAAGTTATATTGCCACCGATGCCGCTGTTGATCAGCAGGTTTTAGATAGTATTTTACTTAAAGCGGTTAATCAGTCATTTAACCGTATTTCGGTTGACGGTGATACTTCAACCAATGATGCCTGTATCTTAATGGCAACTGCTCAAGCGGGTAACAAATTAATCACTGATAGTAATAGTGTTGAAGCACAAGCTTTATACCAAGTGATAGCAGAAGTTAGCCAAATATTAGCCCAAGCGATTGTGCGTGATGGCGAAGGTGCCACTAAGTTTATTAGTGTTAATGTGCAACAAGGTGCCTCGTCAGAAGAATGTCGTCAAGTTGCGTATACCATTGCTCATTCGCCTTTAGTTAAAACAGCTTTCTTTGCTTCTGACCCTAACTGGGGTCGTATTTTAGCCGCCGTTGGTCGAAGTGGTGTCAAGGATTTTGACCTGAGTAAAGTCGCCATTTATTTAAATGATGTGTGTATTGTGTCAGCAGGTGAACCTGCTAAAGACTACACTGAAGCACAAGGTCAGCGAGTGATGGATCAAGAAGAAATCACTATTCAAGTCATATTGGATCGAGGCGAAGCTGAAGATACCGTGTGGACATGTGATTTTTCATACGACTATGTAAAAATAAATGCAGAATATAGAACGTAAATCACGCTAAAAGAGATGAACAAATGGCGACAGCAAAAATAACGACCCTGAGTGAGTTCCTACATCATAGTGGGGCTAAATATCGTGTATTCGATATGGGCCGTCGTATTGTGCCATTAACACCCAAGCAGTTTGTTGATTTTGAGTGGGCTAAACAGCCTTATCCCTATCCTTTCAAACAATCTGCATTATTAGGCTTGGTGTTTTGGAATCCAAATAAACCCGATCAACGTTATGTATGGTTTTTAACCTTTCCACTGGATGAGCAAGGCTTATTAATTCAAGCTGCACGAGATGAGTTCCTAGTGATGGTGCTTGATCGTGTCGGTGAAAGCATGTTGGCGTCTGAAAATGGTGACAAACTTGATGGCGCTTTAAAAGATAGTGCTTATACCTTCAAACCTCGTGAAGATAGAATGGCCGCTTTTAATGCTCAAGTAACACATACGCTTGATTTGCCTCCATCACACTATTATGACAAAGCATTGGCTTATTTTAGTGGCGAAGCAGACTTAGTAGGCTGGCAATATTTAGGCATGCAAGGTATTGCTGATATTGCATCTCGCTTGGATGATGCCGAAGAAACCTTAAGTTTAATTGAAACGATACCTGAGTTGCCGACAGAACCGTTTATGATGCTGACAACATTCCTTGAGAATGCAGAACCAGCAGCAGGCATTGTCGAAGTATTATCTCAACAAGTAGCCACTCAGTTACAAGCTGTAAAACCAGATGTAGCTATTATCTCAGCTTGTTTAAGAGCATCATCTAATAGCCCTGCACTCGGCCTAGTCGACTTGATGGTTAAACATGTTTTACAACACCCATGTAGCCAGAATATCGAAATATTAGCAATAATATCAGGCCGAATTTGGCGAGTATTAGAACAAAAATTGATCTGCGAATTATTTGTAGAACAGCTGGCCAATAATGATGCTGGCCAAGCGGCCTTTAGCCAATTATTAGCAGATGTGATGTATATGCCTAATATGCGASCTCATATTATGGCTGCAYTRCGATCWCCTACACGYTCAGCACAAGTGAGTCAGGCCGTTGGTCATATGTTTGGTGGCTAGCTATTGAGGTGGAACCAACCTGAAATACTATAGCGATCACGTTTAGCGGCTAATACTTCATGTGGAAAGCGATCGCTTAAGAACAGTATAAATTTACCATAGTGGGGTTGAATTTTTTCAATCTGCTCATTGCTATCAGGGTCATACATCACTAGTTCACCCCCGTCTAAACCTGACCAATCAGGATTAAGGTAGAGTAAGGTAGTCAATATACGGTTTGATTGGCCCTTAAAGGCATCTACGTGGCGTTGGTAGTAACTACCTTCAGCATAATGGGCATAATGTGATTCATAGCGAAACAGGCCCATATAAAGGCGCTGATTAATTTCATCTTTTAAGGCTTCCATACAGTCTAAATAAGCCTGATCAACCGCATTATCTTCTGCTAACCAATAGGTTCTATCATTGCGAATTTTATCATTAAGCTGAAACTGGTTTTTTCTACCTATACCAGCCTGACTAAACTCATCACTGCTTAAGTGAGTCACACGTTGGTAGAGTGAATCTACCATAATCTTTGGTAGGAAATCAGCTAATACACAATAGCCCGTATCGGCTAAGGCATCAGCTATTTGATCATATACAGTCGCGGCAATAGACATTAAGCAAAGAACCAATAAGTGACCGTGATAGCTGCGATGATACCGGCCATATCGGCCATTAATCCACAGGCGGCTGCATGACGAATCTTGTTAATGCCAATGGCACCAAAATAAACTGCTAGCACATAAAAAGTCGTTTCCGTACTACCTTGCACGATAGAAGAAAGCCGTCCGGCAAAAGAGTCTGCACCATGAACTTGCATGGTATCTACCATCATTGCCCGTGCGCCACTGCCACTAAAGGGTTTCATTAATGCCGTTGGCAGGCCATCAATAAATCGCGTATCCATATTTAGGCTTAACGCGATATAACGTAAACCATCAGCAAATAAATCTAATGCACCACTGGCACGAAAAACCCCAATAGCCACTAACATTGCGACTAGATAGGGAATAATAGTAATAGCGGTTTCAAAGCCTTCTTTAGCACCCTCAATAAACGCTTCATAGGCATTTACTTTTTTAATGACTGCGCCTGAAATAAACAGCATTACCAGTGAAAATAAAATGACATTACTAATCAAAGAGGATTGCAGCAACATGTCTTCTTTAGCCAGACCAGAAAAATAAGCCAACATCATCGCGACAAAAATCGTAAAGCCACCTAGGTAACTCATGATGACGCGATCTAATAGATTGATCTTCTGCACATAAGCCACAGAGAGTAAGCCTATTAACGTTGAGGCATAAGTCGCTATTAATATCGGAATGAATACATCGGTCGGATTGCTGGCACCCATTTGAGCTCGGTAGGTAAAGATGGTGACCGGGAATAAAGTGACTGCTGAGGTATTAATAACCAGAAATAGGATTTGAGCATCACTAGCGGTATCTTTCAATGGATTGAGTTTTTGTAACTCTTTCATCGCTTTGATGCCTAATGGTGTCGCGGCATTATCAAGCCCCAAGGCATTGGCTGAGATATTCATAACCATAGCGCCAAGTGCAGGGTGATTTTTGGGCACCTCTGGCATTAGTTTAGAAAAAAGTGGGGTTAATGCACGAGTGAATAAGTCTATAAAACCACTGCGTTCACCGATTCGCATAATACCTAACCAAAGGGCAAGGATACCGGTTAAGCCTAGTGAAATTTCAAAAGCTGTTTTGGATAAGCTGAACATGGCAGACATCATCTGGCCAAAAATAGCCGTATCACCGAATGCCACTAATTTAATTAAGGCGACGATAAAGGCAATGATAAAAAATGAGATCCAAATGATATTAAGCATAAGGGCTATTTTTACATGTGGCTAAGGTGAGGGGAAGTATTGATGAGTTTAAATACAAAAAAGCCCCCTAATAATTAGGAGGCTTTTAATTTAACGCTTACTTGTTACGACTTGGACGTCTTGACGTGTCACGAGAACGACTTCTAGGTTTTCCTGAGCGTCTCGGCTTACGGCGAGCTTGGTCACCAGAATCTTCACCAGCAGCTTCATTATTATTCACTAGGCTAATGTCCAGTTGTTTATTACACACCCATACTTTACGTAATTGTTGGAATAAATCTTTCGGCATACCTTCAGGTAAATCAATGGTGCTGAAACTATCTTGCAAGTTAATACGGCCAATATCTTTGCTATCAATGCCTGCTTCATTAGCAATGGCACCCACAATATTTTTAACTTCAACGCCATGTGTTCTACCGACTTCAACGCGGTATGTTTGCATGCCATCTTCGCTGCGATGTGGAGCAGATTGATTTGAACGACGAGGAGCACGTTCACTACGGTTTGAATTATCTCTGTCTCTACGGCTTCCACGTTCACCGCGGTCATTTCTATCACCACGTTCAGCTCTTGCAGGTCGTTCACGTACATGAACAACAGGCTTGAGAGGACGTGATTTTTGAACTAAATAAGTCAATGCCGCTGCAATTTCAAGCGGATCAGCATCATGAGAATCTTGATAGTTACTAATGACTTCTTGGAAGAAAGCTAAATCTTGTGCTTCAATTGTTTCGCTTAATTGCTGAGTAAACTGCATCACACGGCGATCAGCAATATCTTCAGTACTTGGTAATTGCATTTTCTCAATAGGTTGACGCGTTGCTTTCTCAATAGCGAACAACATACGTTTTTCACGAGGAGAAACGAATAAGATAGCGGTACCTTTACGGCCAGCACGGCCTGTACGACCGATACGGTGAACGTAAGATTCAGTATCATAAGGAATATCGTAGTTAACGACATGACTGATACGTTCGATATCTAGACCACGTGCAGCAACATCTGTTGCGACTAAGATATCTAACTGACCTTTTTTCATGCGAGCAACTGCTTTTTCACGCGCTGCTTGATTCATATCACCATTTAAAGGTGAGCTAGAGTAACCACGTGCTTCCAGCTTCTCAGCAAGTTCTGCTGTTGCGTTCTTAGTACGTACGAAGATGATCATTGCATCAAATTCTTCAACTTCAAGAATACGGGTTAATGCTTCTAACTTATGCATACCCGTTACTTGCCAGTAACGTTGAGTAATCGTATCAATGGTTGATGTTTTAGTTTTAATGCGAATTTCAACAGGATCTTTCAAATAACGTGTTGCAACACGATGAATAGGTCCTGGCATAGTGGCTGAGAATAAAGCAACCTGACGATTTTCTGGTGTTTCTTTTAAAATCGTCTCAACATCATCGATAAAGCCCATACGTAACATTTCATCAGCTTCATCCAATACCAATGATTGAAGTTCATCTAATTTTAATGTGCCACGACGAAGGTGATCAAGAATACGACCAGGCGTACCAACCACAACTTGCGGGTTACGTTGTAACTGACGTAATTGAATACCCATGCTTTGACCACCATAAATAGGTAGTACATGCAAACCTTTCATATAACGTGCATAGCTCTGAATTGACTCAGCGACTTGAATGGCAAGCTCGCGAGTAGGAGCTAATACAAGCATTTGTGGTTTTTTAGCTTTAAGATTGATACGGCTTAATAGCGGCAATGAAAATGCAGCAGTTTTACCTGTACCTGTTTGAGCTTGACCTAATAAATCACGACCTTCAAGTAAAGGAGCGATGCTTTGCTCTTGAATAGGTGATGGCTTTTCGTAACCAGCTTCATTTACCGCTTTAAGAACTGCGTCTGATAAGCCGAGATCTGCAAAGGTAATAACTGGAGTTTGTTCTGTGTCTGACATGGATGCGCCTGTGAAAACTGGCTTTACCGAGCAAAGCCAAGGGAGGGTTTAAATAATCGATCCATTATACGTAATATACGCAATAAAGTATAGTTAAATCAGTCTGTTAAATACCTTTCATGCTCTAAGCTACTGTTGTGGGTGGGTTTAAGGTCTAGATGATAGTTGTGTGATTAATTTATTTGGAGGGGATTTATCGGGACGAACAATGAATTACTTACTTTTAATCTGTGTTGTTTTCAGCAGATGATGACATAGCTTAGAAATACGTTCAGAATGGAAGTGAATTCACTTATAGTGTTTTTTGAACTTGTTATATATTTTAGTGTTGATGAAAATATCGTGCAGATAGGATTTTAGGTTAATTTATTATATTTCGTTGCATACTGCTACGGAGTGTCTTTGAAGGAGAATAGAATGACTGAGCATACATATAAACATATTGAGCTAACAGGAAGTTCGGCTGAAAGTTCTGACCAAGCAATTAAAAATGCTATTGCTAAAGCATCTGAAACGCTGAACAATATTCATTGGTTTCAAGTGATTGATACGCGTGGTTATATTGAAAATGGTGGAGTGAAATATTGGCAAATGACGATTAAAGTTGGCTTTAGACTAGAGGAATAAGGCTTTAAATAGTTCTACCTATATTTAAAGTGGTAGAGCCTTTTAATTACTAAGTGATTAATTTTCAGTTTAAAATAAAGGGTCAGATTAATATCTGACCCTTATATGTTTTACATGCTTACTTTTAAGGCTACTCCCACCATACGAGGGGCGCCGACATCAAGTAGGTCATCATTCTGATTATTAGTGATATAACGCTCATTGAACATGTTTTTTACATAGCCTGTGATGTTGAGGTGCTTATTTAGCTGGTAGCCAAGCGTTGCATTGACTAGGGTGACACTATCATTTCGTCTAATATCAGTGACCTGTCCGCTGTTATTGGTGATGTAGCTAGATGGACTGTCATCTTGGTAAGTCGCGTTGACGTTGGCTGTAAGTTTATCTTTATAGCGGTATGTTGCACCTAGGCTTACTTTATATTTAGGTGCGTAAAGAAAGGACTCTCCACTTAAGTTACCGGCATCGGATGTAAATTTCTTATATTCTGTTTTGTTAAATTCTATGCCTGTATATAAGTTGAACGACCGAGTAACATCAAACTCGGTACTGAGCTCTAAACCATACATTTCACTTTCAGCTGCATTATCTACACTCAAAAAGTTGTTACTTTTTCTGATACGAATTTGCTGATCTTTCCAGTCGGTATAATAAACATTAGCATTGGTACGCAGACGTTTATTTAACCATGTACCACGATAAGAAAATTCATAGTTATTGGTGAATTCAGGATCGTAGCTTTCATGTACTGAAGTAGGCCTCAAATTTACGCCGCCAGCACGGTAACCACGTTGAACAACGAAACCAATTAAATGTTCGGGAGCGAGCTGGTAATTTAAACCCAGCTTAGGTAATAGAGCATTAAACGCTTGTGATTCTTTAGTGGTACTTGCATTTGCTAGGCTAAATAGATCAATAGGGTAGCTAATTTTTGATTCATTTTTTTCATGATCGTAACGTAGGCCTGCAATAAGTTGCCAACGGTCAGTAAAGTCCCAGTTTACTTCACCGAATAATGCTTGTGAGTGGATGGTCGTATTACCATTTGTTTCCAATACTACTAAGCTGCCTGAATTGAGCTTATCAACTGTATCTAGCGTTATTTTGTTTAGGTATAGTCCTACATGAGCACGTAGAGTTTCAGTGTCGTAAGCGAGTCTGAATTCTTGGTCGAAGCTATCTTGATTGTGTTTACGAATGACTTCCTGATTGTCTGCTGCTGATTGATTAAAATCAAGTAAGGAATTGTATTTACTTGCAGATAGTGAAGTTGAGCTGGTTAAACTCCATGTATCATCAATATAGTAGTCGATCTTAGTATTGATTGAATTTTGATTAACACTTGAACCGGCATCGGTATCGTAATTAAGCGTGTAGTAATCAGGAACACCGCCATTGGCTGCCACGGCATTTTCACCTCGGCTATATTCTGAACGTGCAACTGTGACTAATATATCAAGCTTATCTGTGGGCTGAATTAACAACTTACTCCGAACATTAAAATTACGCTGGGAAAAGGCATCTTTATTTAAAGTCTTGTTGTTAATATAACCATCGACCTCTTGATAATCTAGAGATAGTCTGCCGGCTACTTTGTCTTCAATCAGTGCGCCACCGGCGAGAAGTGAAACACCTTCTTGGCCATAATTACCCCAGTTTACTTGCACTGCTGCTTCGGGGTTATAACGAGGATCATTAGTTCGAGTAATAATGGCTCCAGCTAATGAATTTCGCCCCTGAACTGTTGACTGTGCGCCTCTAAAAATTTCTATTTGACCCATATCCCATAGTGGCATTGGGTTATTAAGAACGGAGTGTTGAGGCTGAATGACACCATCCATATAGACGGATACCGCGCCATTTATTGTGACGGGCCCTTGATCATCAAAGCCTGATGCTGGAATGCCTCGAATTCCCCAAAGATCGTTACCTGATTGAGAGTAAACGCCAGGAGTACGCATCATGACATCGGTAAGAGTACGATCATTGTTTTCTAGCAGATTTTCTTCAGTCATCACTGCCACACTAGATAATGTATCTTGTAGGCTGCGATCAAACTTTTCGCCTGTGACTCTTACTTCTGGTAATAAAATTACCTGTTGGCTGGTGGCTATTTGTTTTTTTACCAGCGTGTAACTACCATCTGTCCGTTTAATAAGGTCAAGACCAGAACCCACTAACATTTTGCGTATTACCTCAATATTATCGTATTGACCTGAAATAGCGGGAGAGGTTAGGTTTTTAGTCAAGGCAGGAGCAAATGATAATGCTAAGCCTTCATCAACAGCATAGTGAGATAAAGTATAGCCAAGCGGGCCAGTTGGAATCGAATACTGTTGCTTTATAGCATTGCTATTGTCGGCAAAACTATGGCCACTGAGTGTGAGCGAGGCTACCAGCATGGCAGAAAGAAGACTGCGTGAAAATGGCAATGAACGTTTCCTAGAAAACTGATTGGGGGGAGATAATAACTGTGCAATACGCATTAAAAATTTCCTTTAATAAAATAATGGTCTTGCTTGTAATGCCTCTTGAGAATTAAAAAAGTGTCACGAAAAAATTAATTTAAGTTTATTTTGCAGAAAGGGTGATCCAATATCCTCCCGCATGAGAATTTAGACTTATCGGGTAAGTCGCGACGAGCATATTAAGAGATTGCTTAATATCTTTAAGCGGGTAGGCACCTGAAATACGCAAATCAGCGAGAGCAGGCTGATAACGAATGATGCCGTTTTGATAACGGGATAACTCAGAGATAAAATCAGCTAAGCTTATGTTATCAGCCATTAGCATACCCTTAGTCCAGGCTAATTTATCAATCTGTATTATTTGAGGTTCACTAATTCTCCGTGTGGAGAACCGAGTTTGTTGGTCTGCTGCTAAGACGATTGCTTTAGCCTGTTTAGGTTTAATACTCACAGCACCTTCAACTACAGCAATAGATGTTAGGCCTGATTGTTTGCGGACATTAAAACGGGTGCCTAATGCTTCCATTCTACCCTGTGACGTTTCAATATAGAAAGGGCGAGAGACGGTTCGATACTCTTTAGCAGTTTGAATGATTACTTCACCCTTAATCAAGGTAATAAGGCGTTGTGTATTATCAAAGCTGATATTAATAGCCGTATCGGTATTGAGGATTAAACGAGAGCCATCAGCTAACTTAATTTCACGTTGTTCACCGCGAGCAGTTTGATGCTCAGCCGTCCAGCCTTGAGAGTTAACAAAGCGCCAGCTTCCCCAGCCAATGGGGGTCATGCATAGTAATACTGCCAATTTATTGAGAGCGGCACGTCGGCTGCTATTAACGGGACGATTTAATACCGGACTAGATAATGACGGTGGTAATGTACCCAATTTATTCATCAACACTTCTGATTTTGTCCATGCTTGTGCATTTTGTGGTGATGCATTTAACCATAGTTCAAAAGCGTTACGATCTTTATCAGTAAACTCACCGGAGTGCAGACTCACTAACCAATCTGATGCTTGATCTAAGGCAATCAGATCAAGTGAATTATTTTCTTGTGTACTCATTTTATAATTCTGTTAAATCAATAGTTAGGCAATGTAAAAATGCTTGCTTCATATATCGTTTAACTGTGCTCAATGAAATGCTTTGGCTAACAGCAATGTCTTGGTATTTCAAGCCATCGAGTTGTGATAATAAAAAGGTCTGTTTCACTTGAGGAGATAGAGCATCGAGTACAGCATCAATTTCGTGAAGAATTTCTAAGATTAAAAAGCGGTTCTCYTCGGAAGGGGACTGTTGCTCAGGCAGGTTTTCTAATGCTTCCAGATAAGCATGCTCTAATGATTTACGTCGATACCAACTTGATAACACGCCTTTAGCAACGGTGGTTAAATAGGCTCTAGGTTCTTTGATTTTTTCAGAGTTTCTAGCTAATAAACGAACAAAGGTATCTTGTGCTAGATCTTCAGCATGATAATCACAACTCAGCCGTTTACGTAACCAGCTGTAAATCCAAGTATGATGCTCTTGGTATAAAGTGGATATATTTTGTTGTAGTTTGACTTGTTCTACGGCCATAGCTGAAGACTTTTAAAATTAGTTTCTCGGTAACACATAAATGAGAATCATTATATTTTGCAAAGAGGATATTTGCAATATWRCYGKNCSCTRATWGRYCRYKWTKRNTAARWNNAGAWTRKYNKTYNNGAAAMGTTAWKMCATKYYCAYWATTTGGGAGATAAGTAAAAACCCCGTAATATTATTTACGGGATTTTTTTATGTGATTAAGCAGACTTCTCAAATGAATGTACCCACACTTGATTGCTATCAATCCACTCCATACCCGCATGCATGCGTAAGATCAGGCCTTTATACATTTCCATGCTTGGGTAACCTTCAGCGAGCGCATCAGCATCAGTCATATCGCCTAAGGCTTGACGTTCAAGTCCTGTCACGGTGAATTCAACACCTTCTAATTCAAATTTTTCGCCAGGGTAGGCATAGACACCATCGCGGCGTTGTTGAGTTTTTTTGCCAGCTAATACAGCTGCAACGAGTTTTTCGTGGGTGACGAGGCGTTCGATTGAACAGCTCTTTTCTGGATAATTATCTGGTGTAGTCATAGTTTCACTCTTCCGGTTTATTACTGATGTTTTCAAACGGAATTGTACATGAGAATGAAACAAAGAGATGCCAGAGATCAAGGTCTCTGGCATCTATTGATATTTATTACTTATTTGATATCTTGGCTAGTAAGGTAATCTTCATAGCTACCTGGGAAATCAACAATGCCTTTATCCGTCATATCAAAAATACGTGTAGCAAGTGATGATACAAACTCACGATCATGGCTGACGAAGAACAGGGTGCCTTCATACTGTGATAACGCCATATTTAATGATTCAATCGACTCCATATCCATGTGGTTAGTAGGTTCATCCATGATCAAGATGTTTGGTTTTTGTAATATTAACTTACCAAACATCATCCGGCCTTTTTCACCACCTGATAAGACTTTTGCTTTTTTATCAATGGCATCACCAGAGAAAAGTAGGCGACCTAATATAGCGCGAATAACTTGTTCATCATCTGACGAGCTGCCCCATTGCTGCATCCAGTCAAATAAGCTCAGCTCATTGTCAAATAAGTATTCATGATCTTGAGCGTAATAACCGATATTGGCATTTTCCGACCATTTAACCATACCTTTTGTGGGTGTTATTTCCATTGCTAATGTTTTAGCTAAGGTTGATTTACCGATACCGTTAGGGCCGAGAATGGCAATACGTTCGCCGACTTCAACCATAAATTTCAAGTTATCAAATAATAGCTCTTCACCATCATAGCCTTGAGAAATAGACTGTACTTCGACGGCATTACGGAATAACTTTTTCTCTTGGTCAAAACGAATGAAAGGATTCGCACGGCTTGAAGGCTTGATATCAGCCAATTGAATTTTATCGATTTGTTTAGCACGTGAAGTCGCTTGTTTGGCTTTAGACGCATTAGCTGAGAAACGACGAACAAAATCTTGCAGCTCAATGATTTGTGCTTTTTTCTTGGCATTATCAGAGATTTGTTGAGCACGTGCTTGGGTTGATGCCAGCATGTATTCATCATAGTTACCTGGGTAAACACGTAGTTCACCAAAATCCATATCAGCCATATGTGTACAAACACTATTCAAGAAATGGCGATCATGCGAAATGATAACCATGGTGCCGTTACGTTGATTGATAATATCTTCTAACCAACGAATTGTATTGATGTCCAAATGGTTAGTAGGCTCATCAAGTAGGAAAATATCAGGCTCAGCAAATAATACTTGAGCTAATAGAATACGCAATTTCCAACCCGGAGCAATTTCACTCATTAGGCCAGCATGTTGTTCAGTTGGAATGCCCACACCCAATAGTAGTTCACCGGCACGTGATTCAGCGGTGTAACCATCCATCTCAGCATATTCACCTTCAAGATGGGCTACTTTTAACCCATCTTCTTCTGACATTTCAGGCAAGCTATAAATGCGGTCACGTTCATGATGCACTTCCCACAAGGCTTTATTACCCATAATAACAACGTCAATAACGCGCAGATCTTCATAAGCGAACTGATCTTGTTCTAATACGGCAAAGCTCTCATTAACATCAAGGCTTACATTACCTGCTGTAGGCGTTAAATTGCCAGCCAAGATTTTCATGAAAGTAGATTTACCGCAGCCATTGGCACCGATAAGTCCGTAGCGATTGCCTCCGCCGAATTTAACTGAGACATTTTCGAATAGCGGCTTAGCGCCAAATTGCATGGTGATATTTGCAGTAGTAAGCAAGATCGTGTTCCTGTGATGGGCGAGTTTTAGAAACTCAAGGGTTTGAAAAACCGACCATTATACATGGTCTTAGCTTACTTCTGTGTGATAAGTTGAATTTTGTTTTTACGAGAAAGTTTTTTGATAGCTGCTTCACGTTTTGATGCACTGCTACGGTCAGGATGCGCCTCGTTAAAGACCATTTTTTTAGCCGAACTAGTATGAAAGAAGCGGGCGCCACCTTGTTTGGATTGATGCTCTTTAAAGCGGCGTTCAAGATCGGTGGTTATGCCGGTATAGAGATTGCCATTATCAGCTTCAATAATATACACAAACCAGTCACGCTTTGACGCGGTCATGAGGTTTCTTTATCGAATCCTAATGCCACAGAATTAATACAATAACGTAAACCCGTTGGCGCAGGGCCATCATCAAAAATATGACCCAAATGAGCATCACATTGCTGGCAACGCACTTCAGTACGATCCATACCATGGCTTTGATCAGAATGATGCGTCACCACACCATGCTCAGCCTGAGCAGAAAAACTAGGCCAACCACAATGAGAATCAAATTTACCGGCAGAAGTGAATAAGGTTTGATTACAGCAAATGCAGTGATAACTACCTGCATCATCGTGGTCAACATACACACCCGAGAAGGCGGCTTCAGTTCCAGCCTGTCGAGTGATTCGGTATTGCTCATCATCAAGATCAGCTTGCCATTGTGCATCTGTTTTAGATATTTTAGTCATGTGGCCGAGTATTATCCGCTAGTGAGATGTAATCGACAACTTTTAGCTTGAGTTTAAGTTAGGTGATGTAAAATTAGTTTTCAGGTACTTTAATTTTAGATCTGCACATTGAGTTAATAAATTTAGGAATAATTGTGGTTTTAGAGCAGGCAGACAGTTGGAAAAAGACTATTGAAACGGAGTTTAAGCAGCCTTATATGCAGGTATTAACTGCATTTTTGCAGGCTGAAAAAGAGCAAGGCAAGACTATTTACCCCGATG